>JBAJNM010000012.1 GCA_036881865.1 Parvularculales bacterium
CTCCCGTCATACTCTCCCCCTCGTCAAGAGGCAGGATGGCGGCCATGCCGTGTTGGCCGATATGATGCACGGTGCCATCTTCCGAGTGCGCCGTCTCGAGGCTGAATGCCGCAAGACGGTCGTGCCGTCCTTCAAGGCTCAGAGCGCGCGGGGTTGTAACAAGACCCGGCAAAGATAACAGGAAGGGCGTATGATAGTCGTCAAAGCCCGTCATGGAGCGTCCCACAAGAGCCAGCGAGAGCGCATCACCATAGGCGGCGCCGGCGGTAAGATGACTTCCTGCCAGAGGCAGCGAAACGCCCCTCACGCTGTTGCCGAGGGCGGCCTGCATTTGCCCCAGAGGCCGCAAGGCGGCTTGCATATTCAGCAATCCCGCCCCGTAGATTGCGGCGTCGCTGAAGTCGGTGCCTCCGTTTCCTGAGTAGTCGGTGTTGTCGGCGCTGTCCACCAGTCGTATGAGCACTTCCTCAAGACTGAGTGTCGGAAAGTGTTCAATCAGAACCGCAAGGGCACCGGAGACATGAGCCGCCGCAAAATCTACACCTGCTAAATCTAGTGAAAATCTCTCAGTGTCCAACCCCGCCACAACAATTTTTATACCGATTCCAGCTCGTTTAGAACTACCCGGTGCTGCGAGGCAATAGTGCCGTCCGGCATAGCCGGGGTCGTCTCTGTTTTCGATCCAGCCGTTAGGCAGAGTGCCGCAACGGTTGGCGGAATCCATAATTTCCGCCGTTGAAGGATCTATGGGAGCATGACGCCTGTAGCGGGAGATGGTAAGATCGGACCCCGCCGTTACGGCGGTGGCCGCCAGCCAGCGTCCCCGTAATTCATCAATGTGATAGGGCAGGCCGGCCAGAACGGCGGGGTGTGAGGAGTCATCTACGGTGCCCGGGGTCGCGTGGGCCGGGTTGCCCTGATCGTCTCTCTCTTCTCCCGCCGACCATACATAGAGCGCTTTCTCCCCGGCGCGCAGTTCACCGTCAGCAATAGGTGTATCCGCTGCGGTTATAACGTCAGCGAATGCGGTACGCACCTCATCCTCAGTGTAGAGATCAATCGCGCCCACGACATACGTGAAAGTATGTTGTATCACCTGAGAGTTATGGGCCAGAAACTCGATATCCTTTACCAATGGCGAATCCGCATCAAGATCAAGAGTAGTCAGGTCGGTTGGAGCGTAATCTGCATTTTGAGGAGTTGATGTGTAAGGTCTGGGGCTGTTTGTATAATCTACGGCTAACCCGAGTATCTGCGCATCCGGCGCGATACCGACTACGGTATTGGATGTTCGTGTAGCGCCCATATTCCCCTTGGTCTGGTATTGTGCCGCTATTACGCCGGCAATGGCGGTGCCATAAAACGTATTGCCCAAGAGACTGAGGAAATAAAGTTCCGGAATTCTCCAGACTTTCAGATACTCCCCCGGATTATCCGGATCAGCCTGCCGGATGTGTGTTTTGTCACTTTGGCAGTTTTGCATAAAATTGGCAATCCGGGCCGTATTCGATGTTCCCCAATTCGTACGACACAAATATTTTTCTATAAGATCTTTATGCGATTGACCGGCGGTCATTTCAATGTAGGCATCGGGGTCTGTGGGGAGCGATGTGTCAGCCGGATCGACGGGATAAGCCAGTATGCTGCGGTCGTGGAATCTGGCTTTGGTCAGATCAAAATGGGTATGATCAAAGCCCCCGGCGGCAATACCGACAGTCACGCCGGCTCCCGTTGCGTCCAGAGCCAGCGCATGTTCGGCTCTGATGGTGCGCAGGCCGAGTTGCTGTCCATACTCCCAGTATTGGTCATTATCAATATCATAATCTGGGGGAGTCGAAGTGGAACCCGGGGGCGGTATGCGATACGAGACACCGGTTGAAATGTTCTCTGCCTCCGTGGTTGTTTCCGGCTCATGTGTTCCGAAGTCATTGGCCTCGACACCGGGTGCAGATTTGTTTCTGATATGCGTAGCGTCCACGGGTACCGGGGCGTTGGCAGGGACATAATAGCTGTCGCCATCGGCCTCAGTGACCTCACAGCCATTCGGGGATGTACAGGTTTGGGGTGGTGGTATTGAAACGTTGAAGACCGAGCCGCCACCGCCGCCGCAGGCCGCAAGAGAAGTCAGAGCAACAAAAAGCGCAAGCGGCGAGACCGCCGGACGCAGCTTCCTGAAATTTACGGCCCTGCCCCTGACAAGAGGCCACCCCCCCCCGCTTTTTGGCAGAAAACTGCCTTTATTTTCATAATCCTCATGCCGTATTTCCTTCTCAAAAACAACAGACCGCAGCAACAGACCGGAAAATCCGGCGTGCAGTTATAGTGTTATCCCCGAAGATCGGGACGTATTTATTATATGCATGTACCCCCGGCGACACACTGCGCGACAGGTGTGGATAATATCAGTCTACGCTAACCTGTCAATTCGGGTACCGGAAGTCGGAGCCCGGCTCGCCTAAGGTGCTCCTGCGGCTCTACCTCCGGTTGCGCCATCAGGAAAAGACGCCGATTCGGGGACAACGCCCGGCTCTCCGAACAGGACAATATTGCCGTCAGCTCCTTCCAGCACGGCGGAATAGCCCAGACGGTCCGGTCGGATATAGGTCCGGAAACTATGGCCCCCGTCCTCGGAATAGGCGACGGCGCCACTCAGACCCGTCATGACGATCGTGCCGTTTGAAAGTTGTGTGGCACTCGCAAAAGACAGGGGAGCGCCGGTCGGGATATGTTTCCAGCTTCTGCCGTTATCATCGGTGCGGTAGGCATTGCCTCTCATGCCATGAACCAGAACCCCGCCGTCGGGCAAACCCATCCCGCCCCAGAATGACCCCTCGTAGGGTGTCTGGATCGTCTGAAACGTAGCACCGCCGTCGGAAGACTTGTATACCGTGCCAAATTCGGCGGCCACATAAATAGACCCGTCGCGGGCGCCAAACGCACCATTGAGATGAAGATCGTCATAAGGGTCTCCCGTCAGCGAACGTTCGGTCCACGTCCGGCCGCCGTCTTTCGTCTCCAGCACCAGACTAAACGCCCCCATGGCGAGCCCGTTGTTTTCATCCTCAAAATAAAGGGTCAGAACAGGCGCGTCCGATGACGGACTGTTATGGAGCAATGTCCACGTATCACCGCCGTCAACGGTCTTGAGGATCGTCGTGTCATGGCCCGCCGCATAGCCTGTCTGCCCGCCCGGAAACGTCACACTGGTCAACGTCACCTGTGTCGGAACACTGGAAGCCTGTGTCCATGTTTTGCCGTTGTCATCGGAATAAACCACATGGCCATGCTCGCCGACCGCCACAAGCCGGTCACCGGAACGGGCCGCATCAAGAAGCAACGTTCTGGTGGCCAGATCCGATTGCAGCGCATGGCCCGTCGGCTGCGGTTGTGCCAGCGCTTGCGAAATCAGGACGGACGGGCCCGTCATCACAAGGCCCGTTGCCACAAGACCCACCACCACAAGACTCAACGTCAAATACAGGTTCTTCACACTCACCATGACACCACTCTCCACTCTCTTTTAGATTAAGGGTTCAGCATACGCCTCTTTATTATCCGCGCCAAGGCTGTTTTTTATCCGCACCGGAGCTGTTATAGTAAAATCAGATGCCTATATATAATAGTGAGCATGGCATAAGCTTCTTTTGTAGAATTCCGGCGGAGATATCATCCTCAAGCCGGACCAATCTGTGATGTTGGGAGGGTTAGGCACTCTGAGAGGGGAAAGCCCGCAACCAAACCATATCCATCAGCTCTCATGAAACCTAAATGTGGGGGTGAAAATCAGAAATATCACAAAATATAAAAATGCAGAATTTCCTGGTTTTAGGGGGTATTATCGCCTTCTCAGGCTTCGCCAAATCATGTTATGATTCGCTTTGGTTTAAAAGCCTGCCCAACCTGAAAAGAGTATAAATTGTCTAATTCAAGTTCAAACACAACAATCGATTCAAATTCAAATGCAACAATAGATTTTCTAATTGGAGCAGGATTAGAAGGTTTAGTAGAAGCAATTGTAATTATTGGTATTGGTTTGTTAGCGTTGGTGTTTTTCAAATGGCCTGTGGTGTGGTCTGATTTAAAGAAAATTATAAAAGAATGGGATCAGGTCTCTAAAGATGTCCATACCATTAAGGTTTTTTTACAAACCAAATATCCAGAGGTAGCACTTTTTCAATCAAAAAGTCCGTTAGCCTTAACGGAAAGCGGACAAAATATAGCTAGTACTATAGGTGCTGACACTATTGCTGATGCTTATATGGAACAAGTGGCTATTTCAAGAGAAATGAACCCCTATGAAATACAAGTAACTTGCTTTGATTTTGCTGAAAAATCCTTAATATCAAAATTAGATGCAAAAACAAAAACAAAAATAGAAACAGAAGCATTTGAGCGTGGACTGGAAGTTGAAAACATTCTTAAGATAATTGCTATTGTTATAAGAGATAAGTTTCTTTCCCAACGTGGCTATGTCCCTACACAGATAGACGAACACGACCCCCATAAATAAGGGCTTTTTTATGTTAGGGCCAACTGGTGGCTTATCAATATTGAGCCTCTTTTCTTTCTTTTTAGTGGCTGGTTTCATGATGATGGTAGTTTTTATCAGATAACAGAGGTTTTTTTGGGCCATTTTGGGCGCTTTTATATGTAAGCCCCTAAAATTCAGGCGGAACACCAGATGGGAGACATCCGATGGATATGTCAGACAGCCCCGCCATACGCTCTTTCAGGGAACAGGTGCGGGACTTCCTTGCCACCAACCGCAGCAAAGCCCCCTCCGGCATGAGCGGGAGCAATCACGGGCAGGCCATGGACTGGCAACGGCTCCTGATTGAAAACGGCTATGCCGCCCGCACCATTCCCGAAGAATATGGCGGCTTCGGCGCAGAGCCCGATCCGCTGGCCTCTCTGGTGATTGCCGAAGAGTTCACCGCCGCCGGTGTGCCCATGGGGTTTTCCAATCAGGGGATCTCCATGCTGGTGCCGACATTGCTGGAGATGGGAACGGAAGAGCAGAAGAAAAAATATATACCGCCGACCCTGCGCGGAGAAATGGTGTGGTGTCAGGGCTATTCGGAGCCCGGGGCGGGGTCGGACCTTGCCAGTCTGCGCACCAGGGCGACCGATGACGGTGATGATTTTCTCGTCAACGGACAAAAAATATGGACCAGTACCGCTCATGCCGCCCACATGATGTTCTGCCTTGTGCGGTCGGAGCCCGATGCGCCCAAACATGAAGGCATCAGCTATGTGCTCATCCCCATGGACACCCCC
Source organism: Parvularculales bacterium (assembly GCA_036881865.1). NCBI lineage: Bacteria > Pseudomonadati > Pseudomonadota > Alphaproteobacteria > Parvularculales > Parvularculales bacterium. Next base: position 5,278 of record JBAJNM010000012.1, read on the forward strand.
GGCCTTGAGGTGAGGCCGTTGAAAACCATGACGGGGCACGCCGAATTTAACGAGGTCTTTTTCACCGATGTGCGCGTTCCCAAAACGCAGACTGTCGGGAAGCGGGGCGAGGGCTGGCGGGTCGCCAACGCTACCCTGAAGCATGAGCGCGGCATGCTGGGAGACCCCGATGCGACCGGTGCGCGCTTCAGGGCTCTGGTGGACCTCATGAATAATGAACAGGTTAACGGTGTCCGGCTGATGGACAGCCCCGTTCTCCGCGACAGGCTGCTGGCCCTTCAGGGACGCGTCATGGCGATGCGCTATAACGGCCTGCGGCTCCTCTCGGCGCGCACCAAAGGCGGTGGCGGTCAGGGAGGAGCGGGCGCACGCATGGCGGGGCTTATTGTAAAGTTGCAGGGCTGCGAACTTAACCATCAGATTTCGGCGCTGGCACTGGACGCCCTGGGCGAATTCGGCCTTCTGTACGGCGCACCCGATGAGCGAATGCGCAACAAGGGGCAATGGCAATGGGCCTATATGTTCCAGCTGGGGCTGATTATCGGCGGCGGGACGGCGCAGATTCAAAAGAACATCATAGCCGAGCGCGGTCTTGGCATGCCCCGCGAGCCCAAAGTCCGGAAGCCGGACCAGAAGTAAAGTCCCGCGACACAAAATCCGCCCCCGAACGCAGAAAGGCAGGACATTAGGGAACACTAAAATTGGGGAAACTATAGCCCTGTGTACGCAAACAGCATCATTTAGGGACTGATATACTTAGGGAACTATATACCTGATTACCCAAAACCCCGTTTTTTGAGGGTTTACCTTGAGTTTTTCGGAGATTTTTGTCAGGTTATTTTTTCAATATTTTGGTTAATTTTTGCCATTATTGCGCAGTTTTCCGCGGTTTTTTGCGATTGTAATAATGTCAAATATTTTTTATAAATTGACATAGATTGACCCTAGACGCTAGCGACACGGAGCCCGGTACATGGCCAGCATAAAACCAAAGAATAGTCATGCTTCTATATTCGGAAAGTTTTCCGGTCTGCGCAGAGTTGCAGCCGCCGCACGGCGCTATATTCTTGACTCCGGTGAGCAATATTCCGGGCTTGAAGAACAGAGCGAGGTAACGGAAATTGTCCTGACCGAAGAGGACGCCCGTGCGTTTGACGCGTCCTTTGACGAACCTCCTTCTCTGACGCCGGGTGCGATTAAAGCCGCCGAGGCCTACCGGCGGCTCGTCAAAAGAGCTGAATAAAATCAGCGTTGTTGAGATTGAAAAATGGGATCCGGCGCGACATGATCGCTCCGGGTTTGATTGCGGCGTGGGCGGGCTGAACAATTTTCTACAAATAATGTGCCGACATCACACAACAACGTGAACCGCATTTGATGAGGCCACCATGAGATTATTGCTATATTGACAACCATCGGAGTAACGAATCTTTGGCGCAAAGTTCTGATTACCCGGCACTAATAACTTAGGGCCTCCCGAAAAAAATGCTCAACCGCAGGTTGCGGTTGAGCGCAGCGAAACTACTCCGCAAGGGGTATAAAAACTAAATAAGGAGACAGCATAATGAAAACGCTAACAACTTTTGCCGCCACTCTTGTGATGGCGTTTGCCCTTAGCGGACCCGCTCAGGCAATGGATGAAATTTTTGAGAATGTAAATACGGATTGGCTGGGTGACGGTTCTTTTGAACTCATCGAGGATTTGAGTTTTAATCTTGTCACTCCCGCTCATGCCGGCCAGATCGGAGAAGGATTCAAAAATGAGTTCGACAGCTGGGGCAATGCCATAGAGGATTGGTGGGCCGGACCCAACGCCCTGCTGGGTGAACTTGAGGAGATTAACGCAGTTTCTCCTGCTCATGCAATCGGTGACCTGGGCTCCTGCGTCTTTGCAGAGTGCGCGGGCCGTGAGGACGAATATATCGGAGACTTTCTTGTGCCTGCCGACGAGCGGTAGACGCAACGATTGCAAACACCGGACAGATAAAAAAACGGCAAGCCGGATATCCGGTTTGCCGTTTTTTTGTGGTCCCGCATCAAATCCGGGCATCTAAACTACACAACAACGTGAACCGCATTTGATGGACCATTGTATAGATGATGCGATAAGGTAATAATCAATGGTGTGCCGAAACCCTAACATCCGGCATTAAAAAACGAAGGAGATAAACTATGAAAACGTTAACAACTTTTGCTTCTGCTCTTGTCATGGCATTTGTCCTTAGCGGACCTGCTCATGCAATGGATGAAATTTTTGAGAATATAAATACGGACTGGCTGGGTGACGGTTCCTTTGAACTCATCGAGGATTTGAGTTTTAATCCTGTCACTCCCGCTCATGCAATCGGTGATCTGGGCTCCTGCGTTTTTGCAGAGTGCGAAGGTCGTGAAGACGAATATATCGGAGACTTTCTTCTGCCCGCCGACGCGCGGTAGGGACACCGCAGGGGCTGTGCAAGGGTGCCGGCTCCGGTAGCGGTTCCATCTTCCGGGAATTCTTTAGGAGTGTTGGCTGCACTTGCGGCCGGCACTCCTGTTTTTTAGGCAGCCTGTTCTCCGGAGAGAGGTTTGGGTCCCCCCGGATAGGGAATGACCCTCACATAATATAATATTGTTGTCATGATCTTGACTTCACTCGCAAGCCGCACCGGCAACTTACGGGGCTATTGGGCCTGGCTGTCGGCCTTTGTCATGGGAGCGGGGTGTATTCTTGCCTTCGCCCCTTTTCATTTTCTGCCCGTACTCCCCGTCTGCCTGTGTGTGACGGTCTGGCTGCTGGACGGATGCGCATCCCCCACACCACGGCAAACGGCCCGGCGCACCCTTGCCGTTTCCTGGGCTTTCGGCGCAGGCTTCTTTATTGCCGGATGTCACTGGACTCTCAATGCTTTCGTCATCGTTTTTGACGAGTACCGGTGGCTCTTCATTTTTCCCCTGTTTTTCATGCTGGTTGCCCTGCCCGCTTTCTTCGTTGCCGCCTGTCTCACCGCCCGACTGTTCTTCTGGCAGAGCGGGCCCGGACGCATTCTCGCTCTGGCGTCGCTGTTCACTCTTGCCGACTGGGTACGCGGACATGTCGTCTTTAACGGATTTCCCTGGAACCTTCTGGGCAACAGTCTGACCGCCGTGCCGCCGTGGGCGCAGCTGGCTTCCCTTGTCGGAGTTTACGGACTCACTTTTCTTTGCGTCCTGTTCGCCCTCACGCCTGCCCTGTTTGCCGACGGAAGGGGTGTCCCGTACCGTACAGGACGTCTCACACGATGGATTGCCACACCCCTTTTGATAATGATGGCCGCCGGTGCGTGGGTGTGGGGGGCGCATCATATAAAAGCCGTAACACCACCCACGGAAGACTCTCTTGCCGTCCGTATGGTGCAGCCCAACTTTTCACAGGAGTACAAGAAGAACCGCGACAACATCGTCGAGATGGCAAACTCGCTCCTGCGCCAGAGTTTCTTTCCCGGCACGCATCCCGATCTCGATTCCGGTGGCGGTCCCGATGACGGTTCCAATGGTGATTCCAATGGCGATGCAAAACAGCCGACGCCGCCGGTTGTCATCTGGCCCGAAACCGCCCTGCCCGTCTATATGGAACGCGAACCCACGCTACTCAAGCGCCTTGCAACCTATCTGCCCGAAGGCGGCCGGCTGCTGACAGGGTCTGCGCGGCTTAATGCCGGTGACCCTCTGGGACGCTCCTCCAACTCTCTGCTGGTCATTAATGATCGTGGTGACATTGAAACCTTCTACGACAAGCGGTTTCTCGTGCCTCTGGGTGAATATCTCCCTCTCAGGGGACTGATGCGCCGGCTTGGTGTTGACGCTTTGGCATGGCGCGGGGGCTACGCCGAGGGAACCGGCCCGCCCGTCCTTCCGCTGGGCGGCCTTCCCGATGTGGGCGTTCTGATCTGCTACGAATCCATCTTTACCGGTGACATCCTTCAGGCCGGCGGGCGTCCCGAATGGCTCCTGAATATATCCAATGACGCATGGTTCGGTGATTTCATGGGTCCCTGGCAGCATTTCGACCATGCCGTCCTGCGCACCATTGAAGAAGGACTCCCCATGGTCCGTGTCGCCAACACCGGCATCTCAGCATTGATCGACCCCTATGGGCGTGTCCGCGCCATGCTGGGAGTCAACCGGCGCGGCAATCTTGATGTTCGCCTGCCCGCACCCCTGCCGCCGACACTCTTCTCGCGCTGGGGAGATATTCCCGCACTCACCATAAGCCTGCTGGTGTTGCTTCTTCTGGCGGGAACCGCGAAATTCACCCGCCCAAAAACACGGCCGTAATGCCGGCGAGATAGAGACCTAATACATGGAACTAATGCCCTGTGTACGCAAACAGCTTAAAGCCCTGGCATAATGCAGGGACAGCCCTCCTCGCGGGTCACTGTTCCGGATGCCCCGCCGGAAGAGGTGGCAAAGGCATTTTTTTCCAACGTGAAAAAACCTGATCCGGAATTACGTCGGGTTAAATAGTCCGGTGGACTATTTAACGGGAGAATTGAAGGGTTTTGGTAGCTTGGCTGGTCTAGCGTATAAGCTCCTTCAATTTTATGTCAATATTGCCATTTTAGCGCAGCTTCCTGCGGATTTTCGAGATTAGCACGTTTGACAGAGGGGTTGACACTCCGGTCGGCCGATGTCAATTATATTTTACAAATTGACCATGGTCGATTCTTGACAACTCTAAACACCCCTAAACCCCTAAAATTTACCGTAGAAGGCTATCAGCTACTAAAAAGTAAAGAAAAACTAAAACTAAAAACATTGAATAGCCCCGTGGGCTAACGACACGGAGCCAGACACATGACTAACATAAAACCAAAAACTGCAAATGATTATACATTTGGAATATTTTCCAAAATAGCTGAAGCTGTTGCTATCAGACTACGCTTTGTGAATGCTCGCGATCCTGAGCCCGCAGAACAGAGTGAGGTAACGGAAATTGTACTGAGCGAAGAGGATGCTCGCCTGTTTGAAGCGTCCCTTGAAAATCCTTCTCCTCCAACACGTCGTGCGGTTAAGGCTGCAGAAGCCTATCGGCGGCGTGTCAAAAGTGCCGCCTAAAGACAGCCCTCTCACTATTGAAGATTGGGATCCGGCGCGACATGATCGCTCCGGGTTTGATTGTGGCGTAGCCTCATTGAATAATTTTCTGGCTCAAACTGCCAAGAAACAACAACAACACGATATGACGAAGGTTTATGTCGCTGTTACGGGGGGAGAGGTCAAAATCCTTGGCTATCATGCTATCAATGTTGGCATAATGAATGCAGTAAACTTGGCAAATAAACCCAGAGGAACACCAACGCATGGCGAAATCCCCGTTCTTTTTCTTAGTCGAGTCGCGGTTGACCAACAAGTGCAAGGGCAGGGCATTGGTGAGATTCTGATGCACCACGTATTTGAAAAAGCCTGTCTAATAGCGGATGAGGCCGGTTGCTATGCAGTGGTGTTAGATGTCATGTCCGACGGTGGTGACACTGCCTTTGCAAAACGCAAGAAGTGGTATGAAGAATTCGGCTTCCACAGTTTTTCAAAAAAACCTGCACGGATGTTTATGAACATGAAAGAAATCCGCCAACTGGTTACTCAGGCCTAACCTGTCATAATAAGGATGCGCCGTTATCCTTTAATAAGAAAATATATAATTAAAGGATATTTTAGGGTATAAAAACTCTATAATTCTCCCGATTATTATATCTTTTGGACAAATTTCATGTATTTCGGACTCAGTGAAGACCAGACACTTTTTCAGGATAGCCTAACCCGCTATCTGGCGGAAGCCTCTCCCCCTGAGGTGGTGCGCGGTGCCGCAGAGGCGGAAACATCCGGTGATGCGTGGGCGGCCACCGAAGTCTTACGCCGCGGTCTTGCCGATATGGGCGCGTTCGGCATTCTCATACCGGAGCACTATGGCGGTGCGGGCCTTGGTGTGCTGGATGCCGCCCTGGTTGCCGAAACACTGGGCGGGGCGGCGGCGCCGGTTCCCTTTACGGCAATGGCAGTGATGGCGCCTCTGGCGTTGATGTTGACGGGCAGTGATGAACAAAAAGAACGCTGGCTTCCCCGCTGTGCTGCGGGTGAAGCTTATATCGGTGTCGGGGTAACGGAAACTTTCGGACGCCGTGACGGAGGGGGACTGACGGCGGCCTCCGATGAAACTCTTACGGGGTCGGCCTATTTTGTACTGGACGGCGTCAACGCCGATGCTTTTATCGTGGCGGATACCGGCGGGCAGTTTTATCTGATTGAAGCGGGAGCGGCTGGGCTTGAGATTACCCCCCAGATTACCATTGACCGAACACGGGGGTTTTGTTCCCTGTCGTGTACGGCAACACCGGCCTCCCGCCTGCCCGGCAATGCGCCGCTCCATAACATGATCGCTGCCGGACGCGTTGTGCTCGCTGCCGATACGCTGGGGGCCGCTCAAACCATGCTCGACAAAGCCGTTGACTATGCCGGTGAGCGGGAGCAGTTCGGACGTATTATTTCTTCTTTCCAGTCGGTCAAACATTTATGTGCGGAGATGGCCGCCGAGATTGAGCCGTTACGCTCTCTTGTCTGGTATGCCGCTCACGCCCGGGACGCCGTGACCCGTGATGACGGTGATGACGGCAACCATGACGCACAAATCGCCGCCGCTCATGCAAAGGCGTTAAGCGGTGAAGCCGGGCGGTTTGTTGCCCGCACCGCAACGGAAGTCCATGGCGGCATCGGCTTTACCGACCTTCTGGGTTTGCATTTCTGGTTTAAGCGTATCGGGGCCAACCGCCAGTTGCTCGGAGGACCGGAACAGGTTCGCGAAGAAGCCGCCCGTCTGCAAGGCTGGCTCGCCGCCTGAAGATACATTTTATTTTTACAATTAAGTAAAAAATTCCCGATAAAGTTTTCAATATTTCAGGAGACAACATTGGTTACAAGATTTTTTTTAGAGCGCTGAAAAATCCCTGAAAACAAGCGGCTTTTAGCCGTATACTCCAACCTCCGATGGTTAAATAAATTTGACAGATTCCTGATACTATTGACATATTACGGTAAGAGCCTTGGAGGATAGTAATATGAGCAATCTGGAAAAAGAGTATGAAGCCTACAAGAAACTGCTTCCGGCATTGCTTGGTAGCGATGGCTCAGGAGAGGGAAAGTACGCCCTAATTATAGGCGATCAACATATCGGTACATACGTTGCCTATGAAGACGCTCTTCAGGAAGGTTACGAAAAAGCTAAACTTGGCCCGTTTATGGTGAAAAAAATATCTGGTAATGATAACATTTCCTACTTTTCCAGAGATATAGACGGGTCATGTCACACTTCTCCGTCCAAATAACTGAAAAAGGTCCAATTTTATGGGCGTATGTTGGTGTAAGTGCACACCGACATAAAGCGCTACGAGATGCCGGCCAGCCCGTTCCAAACCATAGAGTGGCAAACATTCTTGTTGATACAGGCGCGACTTCGACGTGCATAGATCAAAGCGTCATTAATCAATTATCAATTCAGCCAACCGGTGTTGGTTTTATAAATACACCATCCTCCGGCGATACTCCTCATATGGTGAACGTATATGATATTTCTATGACTATCACAGGAGCCGATGGTACAAGTCCCCATAAAATTTCTACTTTGCGTGTTAATGAATCTAATTTACACGCTTCGGGTATCGATGGTCTGTTAGGACGAGATGTTTTATCAAGATGCCATATGACATATGAAGGATATGGTTCTCAAATGTACCTGACTTTCTTTTGATTTTTTTAGGGGTTGTATGTACCGGCCGCCTTCTAAATCTGTCTACTTCCCGGATAAATTCTGCTCCAGCAAAAACGTCTGCACGGCGGCAGCGCTTTCGTCCGGTATTTCTTCCATGGCAACATGGCCGATGTCGTTGTAAATGACGAGTTCCGCATCCGGTAACGCCTGCTTCATGGCATGGGCCGAGGCAACCGGAATGAGATTGTCCTTCTCGCCCCACAAAATAAGAGCGGGAATGCGGAGTTCACCAAGACGGCTATCCAACGGCTCGCGGTCGGCGTAAGACGCAAACCGTGCCATGGTTGCCCGCCGGTTGCCGGGATATAAAGAGAGGTCATAATAACGGTCAATCATCTCGCCGGTTACAAGAGCATCATCTTCGATAGAATGTTTTAATCCGTCCTCCACCAGTGAGCGCGGCAATATATAAGACAGAATATCCCTGATGACAGGAATGGAGGCCAGACGAAACACAAGAGGGGTATCTTCTTCTCCCGTACGCGGCATACCACCCGATGACACCAGAACCAGCGCCGTGACCGCGCCCGGATTTTCCAACGCGTACAAAAGTGAAATTCCCCCGCCCATGGAATTACCACCCAGCGCAAAATGTTCAAGATTGAGCCCTTCGGTGAACTCTTCCAGAAACGCGACCATGCCCTCCTGAGAATAATCGTCCGCCGGCGTTGTCCCCGTTAAGCCATGACCCGGCATGTCCACCGTAATCAACCGGAACCTTTCCCCAAGACGCTCCACCCACGGCTCCCACGCATGAAGTGATGAATTGGAACCGTGAATAAGCACCAGAGGCGGACCTTCGCGGTTGCCCTGATCCCGGTAATGGGCCACCGCGCCGCTCGGCAGAAAGAGATAGCTGGAAGCATCCCCTCCATAACGCGCCCGCAACTCATCGGGTGATTTGTCAAACCGCACCAAAGCCACACCGGCAAAAATGATAATTGCCAGCAGGATGATGCCGGAAATGATAACAAGGCGTTTCATAAGTGATCTCTCCTCATCCACTATACCTCACGCTGGACGCCGAAGGCTACAGCGGCTAACATATTGAATAAAACAGGGAGACAGGTAAAGCCTATGACACAAGACAACAACCGGCCCAAAAGGCCGCGTAAGATTTTGGCGGGTATTGCCGGTCTGCTGGGGATTGTGCTGGTCTGGCTGTTTTTCTGGCCCGTTCCCTTTGACCCTGCGCCGGATGATGCCTTGCCGCCCAATCCGGCCGGGAGCGGTGTTTTCGTGAAAAACGGCAAACTTGCCGAAGCCGGCATTATCACGACGGGTAACGGGCCGGAAGGCATCGCCTTTGACGGGGCGGGGCGGATTTACAGCGGTCTGGGTGATGGCAGCATTATCCGCGTTGACGGGTCTGACATCACTACACTCGCCAATACGGGCGGGCGTCCGCTCGGCGTCGAGTTTGATGCGGACGGACAGCTCATTATCGCGGACAGTGAAAAGGGGCTTTTATCCATGGCCCCTGACGGTTCGCTCGCCACGCTGGTTGACACCTATGAAGGCGAGAAAATGATTTTCGTCGACGATCTGGCCATTGCCGGTGACGGTAAGATTTATTTTTCCGATGCAACAACCCGCTATCACTACGGCGAGGAAATTCTGGAAGCCTTCGAGCGCCGTCCCACCGGCCGCCTGTTTGTTTATGACCCCAAAGACGGCAGCACGCGCCTGCTGCTTGACGGGTTGCATTTTGCCAATGGAGTCGCGCTCGGGCCTGATGATATTTTCGTGCTGGTCAATGAAACCTTCGGCCACCGCATTATGCGCTTCTGGCTGAACGGGCCGCGGGCCGGCAAAAGCGACGTCTTTGCCGAAAATCTGCCGGGATTTCTTGACAATATTACCGAAGCGCCGGGCGGCGGCTACTGGCTGGCCGTTGTGGCCCCGCGCACGGCGCTGCTTGATGCGCTGGCACCCAGCCCGTTTTTACGCAAAATTGTCTGGCGGATTTTAAACCTGACCGGCATCAACCCGGCCGTTCATCATAGTTGGGCCGTCAAGCTGGATGAAAACGGCGCACCGATCATATCGCTGGAAGATGACAGCGGCCACATTTTCAATATGACCAGCGTCATCGAGTTTCAGAACAGGCTTTATCTCGGGAACCTGACGGAACCCAAAATCGGTGTTCTTGAGGCACCGTAAGATAATTCAGGCTCCATATTTTTTGGAGCCCGGCCGCAAGGCCCGCTACTCGGCCGCGATGGCGACAGGCGTTGGTCCTGAAAATTCCAGCGCCCCGTCATCAACCGGATCTTCAAGCAGAATCGACTGATCCCGTTTGTAGTCCTGCAGGTTCAGCCAGGGGTGTTTGTCGCCCTGACTCGGGAGTTGGTCCATCACGCGCTGCAAATATCCCGCCTGAAAATCAATCCAGGGATTGCGCGGCATCCCTTCCGGCGCAACGGGAACGGCGCGTGTAAGGCCCCGTTTTTTCATATGGCCGATGAGACGCACGGCATACCGGGAAACAAGATCGGCCCGCAACGTCCATGACGCATTGGTGTACCCGAAGACCGTGATCATGTTGGGTATGTCGGAAAACATCACGCCTTTGTAGCCGAAACTGTCTGATGCCCTGATCGGGCGTCCGTCAATAATAAAATCCAGACCGCCGCTAAATACAACGTTAAGGCCGGTTGCCGTAATGATGACATCGGCCGGAAGTTCTTCGCCGGATTTGAGCCTGATACCGTGTTCCGTAAATGTGTCGATATGGTCCGTAACGACACTGGCACGGCCTTTGCGAATGGCAGCGAACAGGTCGCCATCGGGAATGGCACAAACGCGCTGGTCCCACGGATTATAGTCAGGCGTGAAATGTTTATCGACAGGATAGTCGGGGCCCAAAGCTTTCTGGGCTCTTTTAAGAAACCATTCGCGCACTTTTTTCGGATTAGTCCGGGTGCGCTTATACATGTACCGTTGCAACCAGATGTTTTTTGCACGGGCGAGCCTGAAGGCGAGTCCGGCGGGCAGAACGGACCTCAGGAAATTTCCGATATGGTCCTTCGCAGGAACGGAGGCAATATATGTCGGCGAGCGTTGCAGCATCGTGACATGCTCTGCCGTTTCGGACATTTCCGGAACGAGGGTTACGGCCGTTGCGCCTGACCCGATGACAACAATTTTTTTGCCTGAATAGTCATAATTTTCAGGCCAGTGTTGAGGGTGGATAATGTCGCCTTTGAAATTTTCGCGCCCTTCAAAGTGGGGCGTATAGCCTTCATCATATTTGTAGTAACCGGCAGCGGCAATCACGAAACGGGATTGTATCTCGCGGGTCTCTCCGGTTTTCATATCCGAAATTTTAAGCGTCCACAAATCACTATCGCTTGAAAAATGCAGCGACGTGACTTTCGAGTTGAATTGTATGTAGGGTGTAATGCCGTGCTCATCGGCAACGTTCCGGACATAATTTTTAATACTCGGGCCATCCGCTAAAACCTTGTCTCCAACCCACGGACGAAAATCATATCCCAAAGTCAGCATATCGGAATCCGAACGGATTCCCGGATAGCGAAACAGATCCCAGGTTCCGCCTATCGCCGAACGGGATTCAATCACCGCCAGACTATCCTCCGGAAACTGTGACCGGAACCTGCAGGCGGCTCCGATACCGGATATGCCTGCGCCAACAATTGCTATGTCATGGTGAGGGGTATTGGTCATCTTACCTTTTACCTTTTCGCTTCTATTAAGACTCGGCACGTCGTGTGATTATTCCACCGGATGCTTTTTCAGTCAATTATTTGAAGCCCCGGCAATTTTTAGCGTAGTGCGGGGGTTTTCCGGTTATTTGGGGGGTTACTTTCTCAAAAGTATAAGAAAAAACGATGGAATTTCAAATGACAGATGACAATGAAAGAGACGAATTGCCGACACTGGAGGACATGGTAAAGGTCGTCATGATCAGAGGCTTTCCAATTTAGAATTTATGGTTAATTTTGGCACCTTTCATAACGTTATTAGCAGTATGACGCTTCTTCAGATTATATGGAACCGCAACCAGAATTTCACTCTCTGCGTTGAACCATCTCTCATGAGAACCCTTGAAGTTCCCAATGCGTTTAAAACCGTTTTTTGTCAATATCTTGACTACAGGCCTGTAAAAGGTCTTCGCCATAGTCAGATCTGTACCTGTGTCTAGGTGCGGACGGCCTGTCTGGCCTTGTCGAAATCCATGCGGATAATGGGCAGGTAAAGATCAGACTGAGGGTCGGTACATGAATCGTCTGAAATTGTACTTAGGCGTTTAAGTATTTTTCCCGCAATAGCTTTGCCTGACCAATTCTTACGGTCAACATTCTCTTTTTCTCTTTTTGAGATATGGTTCACGTAAACAAGCTCCGACGCCGAAGCGAGCACAACTTCTTCAAACTCTTCGAGGGTGTCGGTTTCAATGTTAAGACCTTGAATGTTGCTGATTGAATAGAACAGCTTGTTCTCATCATCCCAATGAGCCTCAACATAAAATGATTCAATCAAAACAATTCCTCCTTTTGTTTTGCCTTAACGCGCTCTTCCCGGACCGGGCAAGCTTAAGCCCGAGCAAATCATAGCATGACATGGGAAGTCCTGAATATAGGGAAAAGAGTCAAGTTTTTTCGATATTTTGTGGTATTTTTTTGCTTACACCCCCATATCTTAGGCTTAAAGAGAGCCGATGGATATGGCGGCGACCTTTCCCTCCCCCGGAGCTCCTAGCCCTCCCAACATCACAACTGTAGGGTGTCCGTCCCGTCTGCATCACTATTGGGTTCCGGCCGTGAAATCCGGTACATACTCCAGACCAAATCCGTAAGGGTTCAAGCAACTCAAACCTGCTTTCAACAGATTTGATAGTCTTCTGCGTTTGCATATAAAGCAACGCAGCGCCGAAGGCCAATACCGGATTCTACCGGTTTTGACCTGCGCCGAACAAACGGCCTCCACTGCCAGACAAGACGCTCCGTTTACCTCTCCGGCACTCTCAATCAGGAGGGATCAGGCGCGTACTCCAGACCAAATCCAAACGGATAAAGAGGCGCCTCCGAGTCGTAAGGCACATCTTCTTTCTGGGCGCGGACCGCCGCCATTGACGAGGGTAACTCGACAGGCAAACGCCCTGTCGGACGGGCCGTACCAAATATAACGTCCATCACAACCTTGTCAGTCGCGCCAAAATCTGCAATCAGCGCGGCACTCCCTTCCGCGATTTCGGGAATAACCGCCGCCCGTTCCAGAAAAAGCACAACGATGGTCGGAACCGTCGACATCAGGGTATCAAGACGTTCCTTTTCCGGTGACTTAAAGTCCAGATCACCGGCGTGCATGAAAGCCTCTAAAAGCCCGTCTCTCGGTTCATAGGGCGTATCCAGACGCACAAGCGCAATATCCGCAAGAGCCGGATCATCAACCACTTCCGCATAGCGTCCGGCCGTTTCAGCGTCAACATTCTCCAGATAAAGCCGGAGCTTCCCGCTCAGCGGCAACACCGGTTCCGCATTGGTACCGTTCTTCAACAGGACCATAGACCGCCGTTGCGCCTCGACACCGGCATCCATGAAGGCCGCATTGCCAACCAACTCTCCTGCGCGCCTCACATCCACAAAGGGATCATCAAAAAGTCCAAGCCGGAATTTGTCACGAAGGATGCGGCGGACGGACCGGTCAAGCCGTTCTTCCGGAAGCCGGCCGCTTGAAACCAGATCGACCAGCACTTCCGGTATATGTTCGCCGCCGAATTGATCAACGCCGGCATCCAGAAGTTTCAGAACCCGCGCTTCAACATCCAGCTCCTCGACGCCCCAGGCACGGGCGGGAAGGACCGTAAACAGCCCCAGAAGTTTGGCGTCGGTAACCAGACCCCAATCGGTGCAGATAACGCCGTCAAAGCCGTAGGTTCCGCGAAGAAGCGTCGTAATCATATATTTGTCGTAGGCAAATCCGACAGTCTCCTCCGACTGACCCACCGGGATGCCGTAATAGGGCATGATCTGGGCCGTTCCGGCCGGCAGGGCGCCCTCCACGAATGGAATCAGATGGTAGTCGAAATTGTTGCCCGGATAGGCCTGCTCTTTGCCATAGACGAAATGGGCGTCTTCGCCGTCTTTCTGCGGCCCGCCACCCGCCCAGTGCTTCACCATGGTTGCAACGCTGTATGCGCCCAGCCGGTCTCCCTGAAGCCCGTTTACGTAAGCGGCCGTCATTTGCGCGGAGAGATGGGCATCCTCGCCGAAAGTCCCGCCAATCCGCGCCCAGCGGGGTTCGGTGGCAAGGTCGGCTGTCGGATGCAAGGCGAGATGAATTCCCACCGCGCGGTATTCCTGACGCGCAATGTCTGCGAACCTGTTGACCAGCGCGGGATCACGCGTCGCTGCCAGACCGAGCGGGTCAGGCCACAGCGAAAACGCCCCGGCCGGCTGTGCCACGGAGGAACCCACGCGAAGCCCGTGACGCGGGTCGGTGGCAAAGGTAACCGGGATACCCAGACGGGTGCGCTCCGCGAGACGTTGCATCGCATTCGTCCAGCCTGCGAACGCCTCCGGATCATCGACCGTATTGGCGAGGCTAAAATGGTTCATCCCCTTTCCCGCAACAAGCGGGACGTTCCCCTCAAAGATAAGGGTCCGGACATCAAAAAATGAAGGATAATTCGAAAGAGATGATCCGGCACCGGCGGGAGTGAACGTAATAAACATAAGGCCGGCCTTTTCCGCGACCGTCATCTGCGAGATCAGATCGGCAATGCGTGCGTCAAGGGGTTCCGCCGGGTTTTCATAAATATCAAGCCGCCCGTTTTTATTGAGATCGCGAAGCCCTTCTGCTGCACCGGTAAACCGGGGCGCCTGAGGCCCCAAAGTGCCAAGGTCGCTCTGCAGCCGGATGAACAGGGTGGCGTATAAGGTACATATTGCGAGCGTGATCAGTAATAATATTGCCGCCACGCCGTAGCCGGTCAGCCGAAGGATCCGTTTCATTGTTCACTCCCAAAAAGAGGCCGTGCCCCATTAGCGGAAAGTCCGGTTTGCCCCCGTTCAAACGTTAAGGCACTTCGGCGGGGTATCATTATCCGGTTCCTTTAATTATGACGTCCGGAGACAATTGTTGACGGCGCGCAACCAGGCGATGGTTTCTTCTTCTCTATTTGTACTTTCCTCGGTAGACGTACCGTAAGCCCTGTTCGCCGAGAGTTTCACGATGACACTGTGTCTGGCAGGATTCACATAGACGAATTGATTGTAGATGCCGATTGCGGAAAATTCCCCCTCATCTCCCGAAGGAACCCACCATTGGTAAGCGTAGCCCGAGGGGAAGACATGACCGCCCACTATGACCCGGCCGGCCTGTAAATGCGCTTTATCCGAACGGACGCTCTTACTTACCCAGGACTCCGGAACAATCTGCCTGTCTTGCCACCGCCCCTTGTTACGGTACAACTCGCCAATCTTCGCATAATCTCTGGCGGTCAGGTTTAATCCGCCAAGGGCCAGTTCGACACCTTCGCCGTCCAGTAACCAGAAGCCGGGATATTCGAAACCGAGCGGGTCGCAGAGTTTGGTCTGCATAGTGTCAGACAGGGTCTGGCCGGTCACGGCAGCGATGAGCATTCCCAGTACCTGAGTCTCGGCAGAGTTGTATCGGCAAACGGTGTCCGGGGCCACCTCGGGCTTAATACCCTGTACGAGGTTTTGCAGACTGCCCTCGCCGGTCATGACGGCACCCAGCCGGTTTACATCTGATTCCGGGTCGCTGTAATCTTCATTCCACGCCGCCCCCGAAGACATCTGTAATACGGAGCGGATGCTGACCGTTTCATAAGCGGAACCTTTCAGCAGAGGCAAATATTTGCCGACAGGATCATCCGGAGAACCAATTAATTTTTCTTCCAGAGCGATTCCGGTCATCGCCGAAACAAAACTCTTGGCTACCGACCAGGACGTCCAGGGCACATCCGGACCTCCGGTGAGAAAATAATTTTCATAACGGATCTTGCCGTCAACCAGAACCAGTAGTGCGGCGGTGTCGGTGCCCGCCAAAAAATTATCGGTGCGGTGTTCTTTGTTGTTAAAAACATAAGTTTCCGGAAGTGTCAGGTCATCTCCCGCAGGAAAAGAGAAAACTTGCGGTGCGGGCCGCATTGCCCGGGTCGGATAATACTGATCCATGCAACAAAAGTTTTCGTGCTGGGGCTCCCCGCTAAAAAGGGGTGTCATTGTTTCTTGCGTCACGAAGGAACCTCGATAAGGCCAAGTTGCCGGTAGAGAGACAGATAATCGGTTAAACCTCTCTGACGGACGATCTTGCCATTTTTCACCGTCAGGATGGTGACGTCTTTAAAGCTGATATCGGCGTTTGTTTCCGGATGGTTTCCGGTGATGGTAAGACGCACCACGACTTCATCACCGGCCTCAATAAGTTCATCGATGTGCTCGGTATAGCCGGGAAGATCTTTGCGTACTTGGGTCGCAAGAGCGGATACGCCGGCCAAACCGGTACCCCAGTCGGTTACGGGATAATCCGCCTGAAAATTTTCGGCATAGAACTCGTTGACCCGGGAGACATCGCCATCGCTCCAGATAATTTTCATCGCCTCCCTTACAACCTCAGCCGGCCTGCCCATCATTGCTCCTCACAATCAAAATATACAGGGGAATTATAGACTCGTCCGGTTAAATATATAAACCTCTTTTTTTAATTGTTCATGCCGGATTTGGCATACTCATCGAGCCGGCAGAACGTGTTGACCAGTTTCATCTGCTCAATGTTGCCACACGGGATTTCCAACAGTTTGGGATTGACCACCATGACGGCCAGACATTGTGCACGGGAGAGGGCAACATTCAGACGGTTCCTGCTGTAGAAAAACTCAACGTGGCGGGGCAGGTCTTCGGCACCGGATGTGACCATTGAAATCAGCACAATGGGCGCTTCCTGCCCCTGAAACTTATCAATGGTGCCAACTCTGGCATTGCCCGGAAGGATGAAGCGCAGGTAATTCACCTGTACGTTATATGGAGAGATCACCAGCATATCATTCTCGGTAATCGGGCGTGTACTGCCATCACCATCGGTGAATTCCTGCCCGAGTAAGGCTTGATATGTGGTTTGGATAATCTTGCCTTCTTCAACGCTCTTTTGCGAGCAGCCTTCATGGTCGGCCGGGACGACCACAATACCCTCATTGGGCAGGTCAACGTTTTGTAAATTCAGGCTGCGCCCGGCGGTGCTTTCACGGGCCGTCAAACGGCCATCGTAAAAGGCATCGGAAACAAACCGGCAGATGCTGGGTCTCATGCGCCGGGTCTGATCCAGAAAGACGCCACGCTCGGCCGGAATGGTGGAACGTCCCTCCAGCAGGAACTCCAGCACCGACAATCCGGCTTCACCCGGATGCACGCCTTGAATGGGTTGTCCTAATTGCATCTGGTCTCCCACCAGAATGATGTTTCTGGTAGCGGTCGCCATTGCCACGACGTTAGCGGTAGAAACCTGCCCGGCCTCATCAATGAACAAATAATCCAGATGCCCGTTAAAATGTGGATTGGCGAAGGTCCATGCCGTTCCGGCAAACAGGTCTGCATCAGGATCCATATCTTCGGTTTTGGTTTCTGAGTGAATGAATTGCCTGTTAAAGAACGTCTCATCATTGCCATCAGTGGCTTTTTTGACGCCACAAAACTGTACGCCTTTTTCGGCGGCAATATCTTCCACTCTTTCCAGCAAATTATGAATGGCCTTGTGAGAATTGGAGGTAACTCCGATTTTTTTGCCACGTTTCATTAGATCCACAATGATATGGCTACTGGTGTAGGTCTTGCCCGCCCCCGGAGGACCCTGGATAAACAGGCAACTGTTATCTAATGCAACAATGGCTTCCAGTGCGCCGTCTTGCAGATTGCCGGTAGTGATGACAGCGTCATCAGGCTGTTTACCCCGGATACGCGGCGCATTGCGGGCCAGTAAATCCGTGGCAGCATGGGGGGCATCCGGGGCTTGCAGAACATGATCTGCATAGCGGTAAATGGCCGAACGGATGTCTCTGGTGCTAATTGGGCCCGGTGGGCCAATGGAAAGATTATTCGGCAGCGAGTCTCTGTAGGCTCCGCGCCTGATCTTGACGATGCACGCATCGTCATCAAGATCAACAATGGTGCCGGCACTTTCCATCGTTTCAACGACAATGGGTTGCGATCCGACCGTCAACTTGTAGTCCTGTGGTGGAAAACGGTAGGTGTAAATAAGGGAGCGCTGTTCAGGTACCGGAGCACACATCTGCTGCAATCCACCAAGACATTCGGTGTCATCAATTAGCTCGTCTTCAAATTTATTCCGGCGTTCAAAACTGCTCCACCATTGCGGCTTGGCTTCACGGTTATGAAATTCCAGCAAATGGGACAGCCGTTCATTAAGAGGTGGTGGATTATCCTTGGTGACTCCCAAGCGGGCCTTATATTTTTCGTATTCTATTTCCCAATCTTTTCGTTGCCGGTTTTCTTCCCCGGACTTTTCCGGTTGCCCCTTGAACCATGGCGTATCTTCGGGTCTGAGAGTGAGTAGCCATTCGCGTAGCAAATGGGTGGAAACACAATCCACCCTGTTATAATCGGCAATCTCCTGCAATAATTCGCCTGCACCGGTTTCGCGCCATTTGTTATAGACGATGATGCTGTCAGTTGCCGTTGTTACCTCACCGTCGCGCTCACCCATGTAAAAAACCTCTAAATTTTTGAGTGAATAGCCCGGCTCGGAAGTGCAAATGCTCTCACGCACAACCTGATACAGATCAATAAATTTCCGGTTGCGGAGCAGATTGTCCAGTTGTTCTTCACACACCGCGTAACGGCAGGCCAGACGCTTGAGCGCTGTCGTTTCATAGTGGTTGTAGTGATAAATATGGGCAGACGGATACCCGGCCAGATGATTGGCTAAAAAACCCATAAAGCGCTCAAAAGATTTTTTCTCTTCTTTATGATCATGCGCCCAAAATGGATTGAATAGATTTTCTCCGTCTTTGACGTAATAAACCCCGATAAGATATTCCAGACCATCAGGATAAAGTGGGTCGCCTTCCATATCGAAGAACAGATCGCCATCATTCGGCATAGGTATGCGGGCAAAGCCTTTGTCCGGCGGAGATGAAATAATTTCGCACTTGTTCTCGCCTGTCTTCGCTTTGTGGCACTGCAAGACCGCCTGGGAACGCAGGCGTAGGAATACATCGCCGTTGAGGTCGGGAATCACGGCATCGGGGGTTGTGCCGGCCAGAGCGGCAACCGTTTGAACACCGGCCTCCCGCAGTTTGTTCATCTGTGAGCGCCGGATATTTGCCACAAGGCTTAAGTGATCATCTTCCTCCCACCGCATTTTACAACCGTCACGCCACTTGCAAAAAGTACAATGGCTACATGGCTCAGGATATGAATCGGCAGTAAGGTTCCGGACATAATTTTCAAAACGCCCCCTGGTGCGGGTGTAGTAATAGAAGAAGTCGGCCACCCGGAAGCTGCGCTTTTCCTGATTACCTAAAACCAGATGCATATTGGCCGGGCGTAAGCCCTGCAATTTCGCCAGCAACTCCGAATAGACACACAGTTGCATGATGTGTTTGGGGGCAACCGTCCGCGCCAGTTTAGTATCAAGCACCTCATAGCTGAAATCGCCCAGGCGGGAAGGCCTGTCGCATCTAATCAGAAAATCGGCATCCCCCCGCCACGGTGTGTCAAAGAAAACGGCCTGATAAATCACATCTGCGCCGGATTGTAAGGCATCCAGCGTCAGTTTAGCCCTATCCTTCAAATTTAGGTCTTTGGGGATGTCAACAACGGTATTGCCCTTATCCTTCAGACACCGGAGACAGGCAACCTCATGCTCCAGCCCTTTGCTCTGTAGCAACTGGTTTATCGGGCTGTCATCGGTAGTCTCCATGTCCTCATCCAGCGCCTTCATATCAAGCAGGCTGGCATGGTGGCATCCTAAGAAGGTGGCCATGTCCGAAGGTGAGTAGAGAATCTGATCGTTATCGTACCGCTGCATGACCCTGCCCCAAATCCTGATTTCCCCGACAACTTACCCGTCATGTATGGAAATTATGGAACTTACTATACAATAGCTCCCAAATGGGGGGATGACGTCACGCCCGTAAGATACTACATTAAAGAGTAAGCAAAACAACGGAACGGCGGAAGTATCAATTTTATGACAGACTCTCTCCATAATCAGGGCAATGGCGTTGACGGCACCCAGGGCAGCACCCCGAACGGCAGTTTCATTATTGAGACAACGGCGGAAAAATTCGCCGCCGATGTTATGGAGGCCTCAATGCAGCTTCCCGTTATTGTGGATTTCTGGGCTCCGTGGTGCGAGCCATGCCGCCAGTTGACGCCTGTTCTGGAAAAAATCGTATCCGCCGCAAATGGCGCCGTCCGGTTGGTCAAACTCAACATCGAAGACCATCCCGCTATTGCCCGGCAGTTGCAGGTTCAATCTATTCCGGCGGTATTTGCCTTTCGTAACGGACGCCCCGTAGACGGATTTATGGGAGCCCTGCCGGAAAGTCAGGTGCGGCAATTTATCTCTAAGCTTGCGGGCGGTGATGTTGGGCCAACCCCTGCCGAAGCTCTTATTGAGGCAGCCGGTGCCGCCCTTCAGCAAGAGGATCTGGCTGCCGCCGCTCAGGCCTATGGACAGGCACTCCAGCAGGAGCCGGAAAACCCCGCCGCCATCGGCGGACTGGCTCAGTGTTATCTGGCCATGGGAGACAATGAGGGTGCCCGCAAGACACTGGATATGGCACCGGAGGCTTTAGCAAGTCATCCTGATATTGCCGCCGCCCGGGCAGCCGCGGCTCTGGCGGAGAAATCCGGTGACCTGGGGGAGTCCTCCGCTCTTGAGGCGCGGATAGCGGATAATCCTGACGACTTTGGGGCGCGTCACGATATAGCGCTTATTCTTGGCGGTGCGGGACGGAAAGAAGAGGCGGCACAGCATCTTTTGCATATCATAGAACGCAACCGGAACTGGAATGATGAGGCCGCCCGCAAGCAGCTTCTTGAGTTTTTTGATGCATGGGGGCCAACAGACCCGGCCACCGTTGATGGGCGGCGCAAACTGTCTTCCATTTTATTTAGCTAAATCATGACTCAAAATTATGTCTCAAAACGCCCGCAAAACCACTTTTGATGATTTACCTGACACGCTGGCGGTCTTTCCATTAGGCCGGGCGTTGTTGTTGCCGCGCACTCAACTGCCGCTCAATATATTTGAGCCGCGTTATCTTGCCATGATTGATGATGCCCTTGCCGGAAACCGCCTGATTGGCATGATACAGCCCAAAGAGGCCGACACCCCCGGGCAGAAAGATGATTCTTCCTATGAAGCCGATAGTCCCGAGCTTTATAGTGTTGGTTGTGTGGGCCGCATAACGGCATTTTCAGAAACTGACGACGGACGGGTTTTAGCGTCTTTGACCGGTATATGCCGTTTTGAGATCGTAGAAGAAATAAAAACAGACACTCCCTACCGGCAATGCCGCATGTCTTTCGAGCAATTTGCCCATGACTTAAAAGAAGACCATGGTGCCGATGTAGTAGACCGCGACAGTTTGCTCGCCGTTCTTAAAAAATGGTTGACGCGCCATGAAATGCAGGCCGACTGGCAAGCCATCAACCAGTCATCCAATGAGCAGCTCGTAAATTCTTTATCGGCCATCTGCCCCTATGGGGCGCGTGAAAAACAGGCCCTTCTGGAAACGGAGTCACTGGAGAAGCGTAATCAGGTTTTAATCGCCTTGACGGAAATGGCGTTGGCACAAAATGACGATCAGGAAACACGCCTTCAATAGAAGCACATTCAGGAAAAACACACGGAAACACCCATGCCCCCCACAGAAGACAAAAAAGACGTAAAAGACAAAAAAGACACCCCCGCCACAGGAGAGGTTTCCCCCAAATTGCTGGAGATCCTCGTCTGTCCGGTAACACGCGGTCCTTTGCGCTATGACCGGCACGCTCAGGAACTCATTTCCGATCAGGCGCGGTTGGCCTATCCCATTCGTGACGGCATACCGATTATGTTGCCGGAGGAAGCCCGCTCACTGGACGATACGCCGGCCTGATTGTTCTGCCACTCTTTCAAGAGACTGCCGCAGAGGGGTCAGTTCATCCAGAACCGACAGTCCCAGCCGGCGCACAAAACGGGGCAAGGAACCGGGGCACCCAAAAACTTTATGCAGGCCGTCCAGCCCCATGGCCAGCGCCGTATTGTCAAACCGCCGGCGGCGCTGATAGCCCTCAAGAACGTTAAGGCTGCCGATATCAAGCCCTATACGGCGGGCATCCTCCAGCACATTCACCAGGGTCGCTACGTCTTTTAGTCCCATATTGAACCCCTGACCGGCAAGAGGATGCACGCCGTGGGCGGCATCTCCTACCAACGCCAGACGCGGCTTTACATACTCAAGAGCCAGCCTGAAAGAAAGCGGCCACAGGCCGGGAGGTCCCTCACCCTGCATTTCTCCGAGGTTGTCATTGATACGTTGTTGCACCTCGTGACCCAGTTCATGGGAGTCAAATTGCGCCAAAGCATGCGCCACATCCGGCTTTTCCACCCATACCAGCCCGCTACGATGGAGTGCCGTCGCGTCTGGCGGTAAAGGCAACAGGGCCAACGGTCCTGCCGGGAAAAAATACTGATACGCCACCCCCTCATGAGGTTTTTCATGCGTTAAAACACCCCCGAGCCCGGTGCGGTTGTATGGATGCTCAACCGTTGCGATGCCGGCCTCCCGGCGGCGCGCCGACCGCGCCCCGTCGGCCGCACAACACAACGCCCCCTCAAAAGACACATCCCCCGTAAGTGCCGCCCTTATGCCACTATCCCCACTCTCAAACGTCTCAATGTGAGAGTTGGCATAAAGGCTAATCCCGCTTTGACGGTTCACACAATTTTCCAGTATTACCCGTAAATCCCCGTACTTTACGGTGAACGCCAGAGCCTCACCCTCTCCGCCCTCTCTCTGCCCGAAGCGTATATCAAACTCATCATCACACCCCTCACCATGACAATCTGCAATCGCCATTTGCAAAACCGGCTGAGAGCAATCCCCAAGCTCAAGACCAAGCTTTTGTAAAAAGTCCCGGGAGGCCGGCGTTAATGCAAAAACACGCGAGTCAGGTGCAGTTTCATCAGATATTGAGGGATCAATAAGAGCAACCTCAAAGTCCCGCTGCGCCAGCGCCAATGCCAACGCCAGCCCTACCGGACCCGCACCCGCTACCAGAACGCTGTCTTGCATCACACTGCCTGCCACACTCTTTAGTTCTCTGCCGCTAGTTCTCTGTCTCCAGTGCCGCCGCCCTGTCTTGTGTGGCACGGGTTACAATATAACCGTAGATCTTTTCCGCATCCTCACGGCTTAACAAATCACCAAACGAGGCCATACCGTTATCTTTAAGGAGACCGTCTAATACGATGTCGTAAAACTGATCGTGAACCCCCGGAGACATGCGCCGCAAATCCGGCAATACACCACCACTCACCACCAATGCTCCATGACACAGGCCGCAATAGTTCATGTATAAAACTCCGCCTTCCGCCAGCGCGTCGGCGCTTATATTGACGTCCGGTTGTTCAGGAATGGTGGTATCCAGCGCCGTTAGCACAGGCAAGCGCCCCTTCGCCCCCAACTTGAATGTCAGCAAGCGGCCATCATTGCCATAACGCGCCGCCGCAGACGTACGCGCATCACCGGATGGAACCCCGACACCGCCCCATCCGGCCATAATCGCAATATATTGCTCACCGTCCACCATATAGGTCACCGGCGGTGCAATAATGCCCGTCAGCACCGGAGCCTCCCACAGTATCTGGCCGCTATCCGCCGCATAGGCCACAAAGCGGCCGTCGCCCGTACCCTGAAACACCAGATTTCCTGATGTCGTCAAAACACCGCCGTTCCAGAAGTCAGTATGCTCAACAACCCAGCGCTCCTGACCCGCCACCGGGTCCCACGCTTTCAGATAACCGCTATTAACGGGTAGCTCCGGCAGAGCATTAATGGTCTCTACATACTTGCCCCAGTCCAGACCCAAATTCCACCAGCCGGGGGATTCAGTGAAAGTGCCGCGTTCTTTCCATTCCTCACTGAGGTTATAAATGCCTGCTACCTCCTGAGCCGGGATATACACCAGCCCCGTTTCAGGATTATACGCCATGGGTTGCCAATTATGACCACCGTTAGCAGACGGCAAAATAAATTGCGTTGTCTTGTCATAATTCAACTCTTCATTTTCAACCGGTCTGCCGGTTTGCATATCCACATGAGAAGCCCAGGTTACCGTTACATACTTATCGGCACGCAACAGTTCACCCGTCTCACGGTCAAGGACATAGAAAAAACCATTCTTGGGCGCCTGCATCAAAACCTTGCGGGGCTCCCCGTCAATCTCCATATCCGCCAGAATAATATGCTGCGTCGCCGTGTAATCCCAATTATCCCCCGGTGTTGTCTGATAATGCCAGATCAGGCGGCCCGTATCAGGGTTAAGGGCAATAATGGAAGATAAAAACAGATTATCCCCGCCACCGGGAGAACGGATATGACGCGTCCACGGCGACCCGTTGCCCACACCCACATACAACATGTTCAGGTCAGCATCATAGGCCATGGAGTCCCACGCCGTGCCGCCACCGCCAATCTCCCACCATTTGCCGCCCTTCCATGTTTCAGCGGCCATGACAAGCTCCGGATGCTCAAACGGTTTGTCAGGATTACCCGGCACCGTATAAAACCGCCATACCAACTCGCCGCTATCGACATCGTATGCAGAGACATATCCCCGCACGCCCAGCTCTGCACCACCGTTACCGATGATAATTTTATCCTTAATAATGCGTGGAGCGCCGGTGATGGTATAAGGCTTGCTGCGGTCAATCGTATTGACCTGCCATATCTCATTGCCTGTTCCGGCGTCCAGAGCGATCAACCGGCCATCAAAACTGGCGACATAAACACGGCCC
Source organism: Parvularculales bacterium (assembly GCA_036881865.1). Classification (NCBI taxonomy): domain Bacteria; kingdom Pseudomonadati; phylum Pseudomonadota; class Alphaproteobacteria; order Parvularculales; species Parvularculales bacterium. The sequence goes on from JBAJNM010000012.1 coordinate 30,077, forward strand.
TTCCAGACAGCCACGCCGCGGTTCACCACATCGCAACACCCGTAGCGCGCCCACTCGCCGGGGACTTCCGGATCATATTCCCATAACTCTTCACCCGTTGCCGCGTTCAGCGCCTGAACAATGCCCCACGTACCGGTGGTATAAAGCGTACCATCGACAACAATGGGAGACGCCTCCAGCCCGCGTGTCGTGCCCGTCTCATAAGACCATGCCAGGCCTAAGTCCTGCACATTGTCGTCGGTAATCTGGTCAAGGGGCGAAAACCGTTGCTCATCATACGTGCGCCCATGGGCCAGCCAGTTCTCCGGCTCACTGTCGGCTGCTATAATCCGTGCACCATCAATAGCCCCTGCCCCCTCCGATACCTGCGCCAGACCTCTGTCTATACCCCCGGCAACCCATACCCCCGCCATCAATGCCAGAAGCACCACTCCGGTCATCGGAGTCTTTGACGGAGGTTTTAATGTCGTCTGGTTGTTTGCTGTTGCACTCTCAGGCATTGCTCTTACCTCTCTGTCTACCCCTCCCTGTACGTTCATTATCCACCCCGTAATTCCCTTCAGCCTACGGCAAACCATCCCCCTCTTTCAAGACAACCCTGTACACCATAAAAACATCCTATTTTTCAAGAAAATATCTAGTGTATCACCGCCTTATGGTATAATCTGGACAGACTCCCACACAAAAGAATCTGCACAAGGAGATTCCTCATGAAATTAGTAATCGCCATCATCAAGCCGTTCAAACTGGATGAGGTCCGCGATGCACTGGCCGATATTGACGTGCACGGCATGACTGTAAGTGAGGTGCGCGGCTATGGTCGCCAGAAGGGTCATACGGAAACCTACAGGGGCGCTGAATATACAGTTACATTTCTCCCCAAGCTCAAGCTTGAGATTGCCGTTGATGATAGCCGGCTAAACGATGTGTTAGACACTATTCAGGGTACGGTTCAGACAGGTCAGATAGGGGATGGCAAGATTTTCATATTGCCTATAGACGAAGCGGTGCGGGTGCGCACCGGAGAAAAGGGAGCCGCCGTTTTGTAACCCACCTTATCTGTAAACCACCTTACCCCCTCCCCCGCCTACTTTATGCCTAAAATAGGCGCAATACGCATATCATGAAACAGCGATCCAATCGTGAGATAACGATCAAAAAAATAACTGAAAATCAAAAAGGATAAAGACAGATCATGAATGACATCCAAATAGGCGCCGACGTATTTTTTGTGTTAACGGGGGCCATTTTGGTTTTCGCCATGCATGCGGGCTTTGCTTTTCTTGAGGTGGGAACTGTTCGCCACAAAAATCAGGTGAACGCTTTGGTGAAAATCCTCGCGGATTTCGCCGTATCAACGGTGACGTACTTTATTATTGGCTATTTCGTTGCTTATGGGGCTCATTTCTTCTATGCGGCTGCCATTCTGGATGGCAGTTCTACAGCCCCGGGTGTTGAGTTCGCCCCTCAGGGATTAGATCTGGTCAAATTCTTTTTTCTGGCTACTTTTGCAGCCGCCATACCGGCGATTATCTCCGGCGGTATTGCAGAGCGGGCCCGCTTCTGGCCACAGGTCACAGCGGTTGTGGTGCTGGTGGGGCTCGTCTATCCGCTCTTTGAGGGCATCGTGTGGAACGGCAATCATGGAATACAGGACTGGCTTGAGGCCACCTTTGGTTTCCCCTTCCGTGACTTTGCAGGTTCAGTGGTCGTTCATGGTATTGGTGGCTGGCTGGCTCTTAGCGCTGTCCTTCTTTTGGGTCCGCGCCTTGGGCGCTACCAAAGAGATGGATCTATTGTCGGTATTCCACCGTCAAGCATACCGTGGTTGTCGCTGGGGTCATGGCTGTTGTGTATCGGATGGTTTGGCTTCAATGTCATGACGGCGAACTCTCTTGAGGGTATCTCCGGACTGGTCGCCTTAAACTCTTTGTTGGCCATGGCAGGCGGCATAATTTGCTCTCTTATTGTAGGACGCAACGATGCGGGCTTTATTCATAACGGTGCCCTTGCGGGTCTGGTCGCCGTGTGCGCCGGTTCAGACATTATGCATCCCCTCGGAGCCCTCGTGACCGGCGGCATAGCGGGTGCTTTGTTCGTATTCTTTTTTGAGCGGTGTCAAAACCGCTGGCGCATTGACGATGTGCTCGGCGTATGGCCTCTTCATGGCCTGTGCGGCGTATGGGGTGGCGTGGCAGCCGGTATATTCGGGCAGGAACTTTTAGGCGGACTGGGTGAGGTCTCACTGCGCTCACAAATTGTGGGCAGTGCGATGGGAGCCGCTTACGCCTTTATTACCGGCTATGTGCTGTATGGCACTTTGCGCTTCTTTATTGGTATTCGCCTGAACCCCGGACAAGAATATGCCGGTGCGGATCAATCTATTCACCGTGTTGATGCTAATCCGGAGGCCGGTATACGACCATAATGACGAAACAACCCCGGAGCACAGATGATGTTCTTTGGCCGGGGTCGGCCTTTGCCCGTCTTCGTGACCTGCTAAAAGACCTGAAGCCGGGCACCGACCCCCTTGACCTTGCCATAGGAGAGCCGCAATTTGCCCCGCCCTCTTTTGTGGCCGAGGTTATGGGAGCCGGGGATGCCGATTACCGCCCCTATCCTCCCGTTAACGGCACAGATGAGTTTCGCAAAGCCGTACACGCATGGCTTGCACGGCGCTATGAAGGCTCGGATGCGCTGATTGACCCTGACACACAAATCATGCCGGTATGCGGGACACGGGAGGCTTTGTTTTTAGTAGCTCAAGTCGCCATTCCCCCCACACCCTCTCCGGACCCTCGGCCGGTGGTACTCATTCCCAACCCTTTCTACCAACCCTATGGAGCGGCAGCTGTAGCGGTGCGGGCTGAGGTTATCTATGTTCCGGCTCCGGCAGAGAACAATTTTCTACCCGACTTTACAGGTCTGCCCGAAGAAACTTTATCCCGCACGAGGTTGGTTTATTTGTGTACGCCTGTTAATCCACAAGGCTCTGTGGCTTCCTTTGACTACCTCTCAAACCTTCTTCAAGCTGCACGGCAGTATGATTTCACTCTGGTGGTGGATGAATGCTACGCCGAGATATATGACACCGACCCGCCACCCGGCGCTTTGGACGCTGCAATCCAAAGCGGATCATTGGATAATCTTTTAATTTTTCACTCATTGTCCAAACGTTCCAATCTGGCAGGTCTGCGCTCAGGATTTTGCGCGGGCGACATCAAACTTATGCAACGTTTTCGTTCGTTGCGGCTACTGGGCAGCCCCCAGATGCCTCTACCGGCGCTGTCAGCCTCTGCCCGAGTCTGGGCCGATGAGACATGCCCTCAGGAAAACCGCGAACGCTACCGAGCCAATCTGGACTGCGCCGAACGCATTATCGGTAACCGATTCGGGTTTTACCGCCCTTCAGGTGGATTTTTTCTGTGGCTGGATGTAGGCGATGGTGAACACGCCGCCCGCACTCTTTGGACACAGGCGGGCGTACGTGTCTTACCGGGACGCTATCTTTCACAAGATGATCCTACCGTCTCCGGTGGTAATCCGGGAGCTTCCTATATTCGGGTAGCCCTTGTTCATGACGAGAAAACCACCGCCGAAGCCCTCACCCGACTTGCGCAAACCCTGTAAAGGGGGCAAAAACAAGTCATCCGGCACAACCGGCGAGGTGATTCGTGAAATCCGGGAGATCCAAACGCACATCCCCCCCCCTTATGCGCCCATCGGGAAAGGTGGCGCATTTTCTGCGCGCCCGCATGCAAGAAGGCGCAGGACTTATCCTCATCGGCACAGGGTTAGCAGGGCTGGCCGCCCTTATATCCTGGAACAGCACCGACCCCAGTTTTAACCGCGCCACTTCCCACGATGCCCTTAACTGGCTTGGAAACCATGGTGCGTGGATGGCTGATGCTTCGTTTCACATATTGGGTCTGGCGGCATTTTTGTTACCTCTTGTGTTGATGCGCTGGGGGTGGCTCATCCTGTGTCACCGCACACCCCCCGGTGCTTTGTGGCGTGTCCCCGTTATGTTGGTAGTCTTTGTTAGTACGGCCCTTGCTTTTGAGCAACTCCCCACTCCCGGCCTGTGGCCTCTTACCACGGGCCTTGGAGGCTTCGTCGGTTACTTCAGTACGAACATTCTTGTGGAAGATGTGATTTACCCGCCCCTATCTCTTCTGGATTTATCTTTTTTAACACCGGCAGGCCTTGACCGAACTCTTTCTATCTTTGTTGCCGTGATGGCCGCGAGCATCAGCCTATGGGGCAGCCCGTTTGTCCTGCACACCACGTGGGGCTCAGTTTCTGAGGGCATAGCCCGGCTTATTGATGTCGGCGCTGAAAAATGGCCCCGCTTCAGGAGAGGCCCGAAAAGTAATCCAATATCTTCCAGACGGCCCGACTTAGAACCCGGACGGTGGCGCATCTTTTGGTATCGCCTTAGTGACTCATTTGCCGGTATCCTAGACCGTCTGACCCGCAGGGGGGACCATCCGAAGGATGCGGATTTTTCAAATTCTCCAAATACTCTTCGCGAACCGCCGATAACCTCCCCCTCTTCTTATGTTGAACCGGAACGTGTAAAACGACCCCGTACGCCCGTTAAGCCGGGCCGCAGGGCCACCCGAGAAGCCCAGCCAAATTTTCTCTTTGATGGCAATTCATCTTATCAGTTGCCTTCCCTTAACCTTCTAACCGCCCCTAAAATCATCTCGCACACAGGGCTTATCTCAGAAGAAGCTTTAGAGCAAAATGCCCGGCTTCTGGAATCAGTACTCCATGATTTTGGCGTTAAGGGCGATATTATCGGCGTACGGCCCGGCCCAGTTGTCACGCTTTATGAACTGGAGCCCGCCGCCGGTATTAAAGCTTCCCGCGTGATAGGGCTGGCCGATGACATCGCCCGCTCCATGAGTGTTATCTCTGCGCGGGTAGCTGTGGTGCCGGGGCGCAATGTGATTGGCATTGAACTCCCCAACTCTCGCCGGGAGACAGTTTATCTTCGAGAACTTTTAGGATGCGCCGATTATGAAAAAACAAACTTACAACTAGCCTTAACTCTAGGCAAAACTATCGATGGTCATCCTGTCATTGCTGACCTTGCCCATATGCCTCATCTATTGATTGCCGGTACGACAGGTTCAGGCAAATCGGTGGGCATTAACACTATGATTTTATCGATTCTATACCGACTGACCCCTACCCAATGCCGGTTGATAATGATCGACCCCAAAATGCTGGAATTGTCCGTCTATGACAATATTCCTCATCTATTAACGCCGGTAGTCACCGAGCCCAAAAAGGCCGTTGTTGCTTTGAAGTGGGCGGTACGGGAGATGGAAGAGCGCTACCGCAAAATGTCGCGCATCGGGGTGCGCAATATGGAGAGCTACAATGCCCGGGTGGCTGAACTAGGTGAGGGTGAGGTCTTCCGCCGTTCTGTGCAAACCGGCTTTGACCGAGAGACGGGACAACCTATCTATGAAGAAGAGGAGATTGTTCTTACCTCCATGCCCTATATTGTCATTGTGGTAGATGAAATGGCTGACCTGATGATGGTCGCCGGACGGGACATAGAAGCTGCCGTTCAACGTCTGGCACAGATGGCCCGCGCAGCGGGTCTGCATATTATTACCGCAACCCAGCGTCCTTCAGTTGATGTTATCACGGGCACGATTAAGGCTAATTTTCCCACGCGTATCTCGTTTCAAGTGACCTCTAAAATTGACAGTCGCACCATTCTGGGTGAGCAAGGAGCCGAGCAATTGCTGGGGCAAGGCGATATGCTTTATATGGCAGGGGGTGGACGGCTGACCCGTGTTCACGGGCCTTTCGTTTCTGACAATGAAGTGGAGAAAGTGGTTAATTTCTTGAAAAAGCAGGGCGCACCGGACTATTTAGAAAGTGTTACTTCAGCATCTGAAGACAGCGATGAGGTCATGATAAATGAGGGAGGAAATACACCCAGTACCGATGAGAGCCTTTATGACCAAGCCGTTGCCGTTGTTATCCGTGATCGTCGGGTTTCCACAAGTTATCTCCAGCGCCGCCTTCAGATTGGATATAATCGTGCCGCCCGGCTCGTAGAAAGCATGGAAGAGCAAGGGGTCGTCAGCGGGCCTAACCATGCGGGCAAGCGAGAGGTTCTAGCGCCAGAGCAAGGTGAATCCTAAACACACGTAGCCTGCGCAATGCGTTAATGCATATACCCTATACAATGTGCTATACGTCATTTTTATGAATAGTCCCTTTTTTCATTTTTTCACTTTTTTGTTCCGCCTAACACTAACCGTAACCATGGCGGGATTATTCCTATCGGTTCCGGCTTTCGCTCAAAGTAATACCTTCTCTCTCACCCCACAAGACAAAGCACTTGTCGGACGTATCAGCCAATACTTCAACAGTTTCACACATCTTGAGGGCAATTTCACGCAGATTGACCCCCAAGGGCGCACTACTAAGGGGAAAATTTATCTGAGACGTCCTGCGCGCTTCCGCTTTGAATACACTACCCCTGAAACGCTTTTAGTAGTATCCGATGGCACATGGCTAATTATTCAAGAGGACGGTTATGGCCCTGCCCAGCGTTATCCTTTAGGTCTAACGCCGTTAAGACCTATTCTGTCTTCCGGCACGATTGACCTTGAGCGCGTTGCATCCATTGTGGCGCTCATGCAAGAGAACGGCTTTGTTTCCATAACCCTTGCCGATCCCAACAACCAGATCCCGGGCACCATCACCCTTATTTTTGACAACCAGATAACAGAACTCCGACAATGGATTGTGACAGACGCCCGTAATCAACGCACACACATTACTCTGTCTGATCTTGTATTTGACATCCCCGCCCCACCTGTTCTGTTTACTGTAGATGAAAGTGGCGGGCGACTAGAGCGCTTTCGCCGCCCTCGATAACGAAGATTACGTCTCTGGAATTGAGCCTATAAGGCTATTCAGTACACACACTCCATGCCCCCTGCAGAGGGGGTAGAGGGAGAATATTTCCCTGAAAACTAACACTATTTTCATGACCCTTCACGGTTTGTTGATAACGCGAATCTTGCAATGCCCCATGGGGTGACCTATATCTAGGCCAACAGCGATACACGCGCTGGGAAAAACCATTACCCTCCCCTGACGTTTCCCGGACCGTGTGTGTGTCGCGTATGACACCGGTCCTCCCCTCCCGGTGCAGTGCGGAAAAACGCACAAACCAGACCCCGCCGACACCACACCCGGCGGGGTCTATGGTTCCCGGAGCAGAGTTTTTGGGCGGGTTTGAAGGTTCTTTTGAGGTCAATCTTTCACAATCACCCCGAACCATAAAAAACCAGACTCCAAAAAAGCCAAGGTTAATGACACGCACCCCCACAGATCACAAAATCACAACCTCCGGGTCGCTCTCTCTTTTGACATGGAATATCAATTCCGTCCGCCTGCGGATGCCTTTGATGCAACGACTCATCAAGGCTCACACCCCCGATGTTATTTGCCTTCAGGAAATCAAATGCACCAGCGAGCAGTTTCCCCTTGAGGTATTTAAGGCTCTGGGCTATCCCCACATCGCTCTAAATGGCCAAAAAGCTTATCACGGGGTGGCCATCATAAGCCGACTTCCTTTTGTGCGAAGTTTCAGTGAATGTTTCGGAGGCACCATAGAAGCACGTCATATTGCTGTTCTTTTTGCGGGTATGCACGGTCCTTGCACTGTTCATAATTTTTACGTACCCGCAGGGGGTGATACTCCTGACTCGACAATCAACGATAAATTTGCCACTAAACTTGCCTATTTAGATGATATGACAACATGGTTTGCAGCGCGTAGCAGGCAGAGTAACAAACATATGATTTTAACGGGTGATCTGAACATAGCCCCTTTGGAGCATGACGTCTGGAATCATAAAGCCCTATTACGTGTTGTTAGTCACACGCCGGAAGAAACCACACGGTTAGAAACATTGCGCCAAACCCGCTCATGGGTTGATGTTATGCGCCATTTTACGCCTGAAGATAAAAAACTCTATACGTGGTGGAGTTATCGGGCACAAGACTGGAAAACCTCTGACAGAGGCCGCCGATTAGACCATATATGGGTGACGCCCCCATTAAAAACCTGTGTGAGTTCCGTCAAGGTTCTAAAAAACGCCAGAGGATGGGTCAAAGCTTCGGACCATGCCCCCGTTCTTACCCATTTTGCCCACGCCGGTTTGCTCAGCAATCCGGCAACTTCATAGATAAAGGCCGTTTAGGGAACCAGTTTGTATCCACCACCTGATTCTGTCACCAGAAGTTGGGCGTTAGAAGGGTCCACCTCTATCTTCTGCCGCAAGCGATAAATATGGGTTTCCAGCGTGTGGGTTGTCACGCCTGAATTGTAGCCCCAGACTTCATGAAGCAAGACCTCACGAGCCACCGGTTTCTCTCCGGCCCGATACAGAAATTTGAGGATGGAGGTTTCTTTCTCGGTTAACCGAATACGAGCGCTCTGGTCTTCTTCTTTGACCAGCACCTTGGCGCTGGGTTGAAACGTATAGGGGCCAATCCGAAAAACGGCATCTTCGCTTTGCTCGTGTTGGCGCAAATGGGCACGAACACGCGCCAGTAATACGCCAAAACGAAACGGCTTGGTGACGTAATCATTGGCTCCGGCCTGTAGTCCCAAAATAGTATCAGAATCAGAGTCAGCACCAGTCAGCATAATAATCGGTGCCGAAACACCCACCTTGCGCATCAAACGACACGTCTCGCGTCCATCCATATCGGGCAATCCTACATCCAGCAGGACAAGGCCCGGAACTTCACTTTGTACGACTTCCAGCGCTTCTGATGCACTAATGGCCGTTACAATCTCAAACTCATCATGCAGACCGAATTGGTCCAATAGAGACTCACGCAAAGCCTCATCATCATCAACAAGAAGTATTTTCGTAATTGTACTCATTCTTCACCATCTATCCAAGTCACTCAGCTGTTATCATAATAAGACCGTTATTCTGTTTTTGGAACAACTCATAAATGATACACCTCACCCATCATAGCCAAAATGGTTAATATAAGGGTTAAGGGTCTCCATATAGGGGTCTATTTTCCCCTGATACCGTTTCCACCTGAAAACAGCACGACCATAAAGATCTTCAGATACCTGTTGATAAGACGGGGTGCGGATTGTGCGTTGCCGCGCATGACCCGCAAAATCTCTTACGGCGCTATCAAACTCAACACCTAAAAAATCAAGAGTAGCCGTTACTTCAGTATCAAAATCAGAAACCAACGCCTCATATTTCACCTCATGAACTGCAAGGGGAAAATGGACCCTATAAGATTTCCACAAGCTCATAACCTCATCATATAAGTGCACACTGTCAGCCAAATCAAGGAAATTGACCATAGCATTATTGACTGCGAAGTCCTGCATAAAACAACTCAAAACCGTATCACACGGGTGACGCAACGCCAGAATAAAGCGGGCCTCCGGAAACACCCGATGCACAAGGCCAGCATGGATAATGTTCAAGGGTAGTTTGTTAATGACCGGTTGAGCAGCTACATGTTCTTCTGATACGTCCAGTTCTTTGGCAAGGCCGCTGCGGTATTGTTGGCGAAGTTCATCACGCATCTCTGCCGTTAGTGTTACCAAAGATCCGGGATATCCGCCGGGAAGAGATTCAAGAGCATCACGCACCGGAATTAAAACCGGCCTCTCCTCCAGCACTCGAATGTCTCTATGACTATCCAAAACCTGATCCAGCAATGTGGTGCCGGAACGCGGAAATCCTACAAGAAATACCGGCGGATAGGCTCCCCATGGTTCAGGGTCAGAAAGAGCAGGCCAGTCCAGTGGAGCGTCAGTATTAAACATAGCTCGTAGTGCGGTTACGCGATCCAGATAAACCGCCTTGTTGACAGGCATACCCGCCAAAGATTGGCGCACTGTGCTGTTTTGAGCGGTGAAATGTTTAAATGCCTGTTCCGGTTGCTCCAGCCGATCATATAATCTTCCTAGCTCAGCGTGAACCATACGTGCCTGAGGGGGAATGAGTCCCTCGGTTTTGACAGTGGTAAGTCTCTCCAGAGCAGATTCCGGCTCCCCCTGGCGACGGCGAATGATAGCCCAAAGACACACAAGACGCGGATGATCCGGCGCTAACGCCAAAGCCCGCTCAACATGGCCCATAGCAGCCTCTAACCGGGACAGGCGTTCCAGACTTTCAGCAAGGCCAATGCGGGCAGCCAGATGCTCCGGTGCGTTTGCCAAAACCGTTTCATAAACGGCTATAGCCTCATCCCCACGGCCCAGACTTATCAGCACCTCCGCTTTGGCAACACCAACATCACCATGAGAGGAATCAAGGCCAGCGGCAGTTTCAAGGTCCGCCAGCGCTTCTTCCATACGCCCCATATCCTGTAGCAAAGTCGCGCGATTAAAAAAACCACCAGGATTCTCCGGTGCTAATCGGCAAGATTGCTCATAATAAGATAAAGCCGCAACGCCCTCTCCCTGATGCCGCAACACATTACCAAGGTTCATATAAAACAACGCCTCTTTGGGCTTAATGATGATGGCACGGCGAATCAAGTCTGCCGCCGCCCCCAACTGACCCGCTTTGAGAGCTACCAGCCCATCCAGATGGAGAGCATCAGCATGGTTTGGATTAGCTGCCAAAACCTGCCGATAAATCTTATGCGCACCGGAAAAATCACCCTCATTCTGGCGCGCTAGGCCAGAACGAAGCAGATTTTCAAACGGGTCTGGCGGATGATCCGGGCATTTTTTCGCCTGTTTGCGGGCCATATTAGAACCTCCACCCTCTTGCCTACCCCTCTATGCACCGTAAAGCAAGAGTTCAGAGCGGCAAAAGACATGATAAAACGCCCCATGGACCTCATTGTCACCCCCCATGCCACCATTCCACATCAAGGCATATTGACCGCATCCGGCAGGGAGTGGCTCTGCGCTCTGGGACGCAACGGTGTTACCCAAGTAAAGCAAGAAGGGGACGGAGCAACCCCTACCGGCTGTTGGCCCTTGCGCCATGTGTGGGTGAGGCAAGACCGCATAGAAACAATTTCCACCGGCTTACCGTGCTCTTTTATTGACCCTCATCAGGGCTGGTGTGATGCCCCTCGAGATGAGCACTACAATAAACCAGTGCGCCTGCCTTATCCGGCATCTACAGAAACCATGTGGCGTGCTGATGAGCTTTATGATGTGGCAGTCATTATAGGCTACAACGATGACCCGATTGTGAGCGAGGCAGGGAGTGCTATTTTTCTTCACATAGCCGGAGAGGATTTAACGCCCACAGAAGGATGCGTCGCTCTCAGCCGTGAGGCGCTTCTGTTGTTACTGCCCCATCTTAGCGTACACAGCCGTATCATTATTCATAACCGGAACGGAAGCCGAAAATAGCACTGCCCACTCTTATGATAGTGGCTCCCATTTCAACGGCAGTTTCAAAATCATGGCTCATTCCCATGCTTAATTCGGTTATACCATTGCGGTTAGCAATTTTTTTCAGAAGCGCAAAATGAAGGGCCGGTTCTTCATTAACGGGAGGTACGCACATCAACCCTGCAATAGTAAGCCCGTAACGCCTGCGGCACGTCTCAATAAACTCATCAGCCTTACGAGGCTCAACGCCAGATTTTTGTGGTTCTTCACCCGTGTTCACCTGAACAAACAAGCGCGGTAGAATCGCGCCCTCTTCTTGTATGTCCGCCAGAACGCGGGCCAGTTTTTCTCTATCCAATGTTTGTATCCCATCAAACATGTCCACCGCCTGACGTGCCTTATTGGTTTGCAAGGGCCCTATAAGATGAACTTCACATGCTTGATATTTCTCTTTCAGCGCCGGCCATTTGCTTATCGCTTCTTGCACTCTGTTTTCTCCGAACAAAGAGTGGCCGGCAGCAAGGACCTCACTTATGACCGCTCTCTCAAAACTCTTGGTGACAGCCATCAACGTGCACTTCTGGGGGTCGTACCCACCTCTGAGAGCAGCTGCTTCCATGCGGTGGTATATTTCCCCCAATTTCTCATCTATTTCGTAGTTATTATCGTTCATTGGGTTATCATTTCCGTTTAATACCTCATGGCCCGTTTGACCTCTCATAGTTAAGAGATGAATAAAAAGCATAATGCATAAACCAAGATTACCAGATTTTTTTCTCCTCACAGATGAAGCCAGAGGCGGCGACCCACGAGAAAGCATACGCGCCCTTGAAACAAAATACCCAAGGGGGAGATCAAGAGGCGGTGTCATTTTGCGTCACTATAATGACCCCCACCGTGCCGAGCTAGCACAGGAATTATCCGCGCTGTGTCACAAGCAAGGCCTTGTGTTTATTGTAGCCGCTGACCCCTCTTTAGCTTTATCGGTACAGGCGGCAGGCCTTCACTGGCCGCAATGGAAACTATCCTGCATGCCTTTAAAGATGTTTCATCCCCCCCGTTGGCTCATAACGGCGTCCGTTCATGATGCTGCCGCCGTTCGTGCTATCCGGGGTTTGAGGATTGATGCAACTTTGCTCTCCCCTGCTTTTGCTACTGATAGTCACCCCGATGCTCATCCTTTAGGGCCAGTGCGTTTTGCAGCTCTTGCACGTACACTCTCCATACCTGTTTATGCGCTGGGAGGCATGACTCCCAGTACAATGAAAAGATTAAAGCCTTCCGGAGCTACAGGCTTTGCTGCCATCAGCGCTCTCACGCCGAAGAGACATTCTCATACCCACGCGGAATATAACCAAACCGCTTCATCTGCTCATAATGCTCGCTAACAATACGCTGCACCTGAGCCTTTGAAAGATGCTTCCGCCACTGGCTATGGGTTCCACTACGAAAAAATGCCTCTGCATATTCGGAGCGCTCCTTAAAAGAGTGCTCTTTCTCTTGTTTTTGAAGAGACTTAAATGATGAATGATGAATGGCCCGCTCAAGGCGAGCTTTTGGTGGATTAATCCCTAGAAAACTTACCAACCGCCGAAAGTGTTTGCGGGGCTTTTCCAGCATATCCTCGTAGCGCATCACCAAGAGTCCGGCATGGGTATGAGCTGTCCAGCTTTTGACATGGGTAGACCATGACGCATGCATTTCCGGAATATGTTCCAACGTAGCCTCCGTACTTGAACCTTCATTACCAAGACGGTCAATGGCACCGTCAATATCCAAATTAAAATGATGAGTCATAGACAACACCACATCCAGCGGATTACGCACTACATAAATGGCTCCCGTTGTTACATCCATATTGTGGAGTGGAACTCCGTGCCATTCGCCCAAATAATTGTGAGTTTTGACAAAAACGGAATCCGGAAAGGCCTGAGTGAAATCTGCCTGCCCCAAAGGCCTAATACGTGCGATATCTTCCTCACTGGCCTCTATCAGAGGGCGGTCCAAATGGCGTTGGTACCAAGCGGCATGCGACTCCCCTAAGCAAAACTTGTCTAGTTCATTGATATCTGCAGGCCTACCTGTATCCCGCAAAAAATTGTGCAAAAAGGCCCGTACCCACGTATTGCCGGATTTAGGATAAGACGCCAGCCAAATCAAAGCGCCCATCAGCAACCTCTCTTTTTCATTATCTCTTTTTGAATATAAACGCTACGGCTACTAAGGTCACCACAAAATGAGTTATCACAAAACCAAGTCGCGCCTAAACCGTGCCACAAAAAAACCATCCATACCGCCCTGGTCTGTCAGATGACAAGGCAAGCTCCGTACATCGCCCTGCGGTGAAATTAGCACCTCCCCAAGACCCGTGATATTAATGTCGGTAATTTTGACAGGGTGACGCTGAAACTGAGGCTGGCGAGATAAAAAGTCTGCCGCCTGATACTCTCCCTCCTCCGGTTGCAAAGAACACACGCAATACAACAACACACCTCCGGGAGCGGTTAGAGTCGCCGCATGGTCTAGTAGACGTCGTTGCAGAGCTGCCATAGTTGTTACATCGTCAGGCTGTTTGAGCCACGCAATATCCGGATGCCGCCGCATAGTTCCGGTGGCGCTACAAGGAGCGTCCAACAACACGGCACTAGCTTGTTTGGGCGGTGTGTCCGGTTGCCATTGTTCCGCATCTGCCATTACCAGCTGCGCCTCAAGGCAGAGACGAGAAAGATTAGTTGCCAACAGCTCAAGACGCCGGGCCGAAACATCAACGGCTGTCACATGGGCACCTAAAGCGGCCAGTTGCGCCGTCTTGCCACCGGGGGCGGCGCACAAATCGAAGATTTGCTGCCCTGCAACCGACCCCATAAGAGAGATTGCTATGGCGGCGGCGGCATCTTGCACCCACCACGCCCCTTCATTATAACCCGGCAACGCCTCTACCACTCCCCTGCGGGAAAGACGCAAAGTTGAACCCAACTGCACACCTTCCGGTAAAGATGCGACCGGGAACGATGAAGATGGTTTTACGGTAAGATCTAAAGGCGGCTCTTCAAGATGGGCTTGTGCTATAGCACGGGAGGCAGTTTCACCATACGCACGGGCCCAACTGGCCATAAGCCAGTCCGGGGTATTGAGAGTAGCTTCATCTTGCTCAATTATAAGTTCCGGCCCTTCACGAACGGCAGCCCGAAGCACAGCGTTGACCAACCCCTTCCACGGTCGTGTGCGGGGATGAGCAGCAGCATGGACTACTGCTAAATTAACAGCGGCATGGGGAGCAGTGTTCAAAAATAAAATCTGGGCAAGCGCTACCCGCAAAATGCTAATCACTAAAGCCTGCCGCTGACCCAGAGGTTTTTTTATAAAAACATCAAGAAGCGCATCTAACTGCCCTTTGCGCCGTAAGACGGTAAGCGCTATAGCGCGGGCATGACCTCTATCGCGCCTTTCCAGAGAGCGGGTTATGAGACCAAACGCCTCACCATCCAGAGGTTTGCGCTGCGCCAAAACATGATGCACCAATTTGACGGCAGCAAGGCGGGTGGCTTGTCCAGCTTCTGTCATATTATCTTCAGGCTCCCCTCAGGATGTAGTATAAAGACGGCCTGAGACCGCCAACGATAAGATAACCGCCATGGATAATACACCAAACTACAAGCGCCATCTGTCCGCAGTAGCCCAGCGAGCGCTGCAAGAAGCACAAGAGCGAGCCCGTTCCAAGACCACAACCCTCACAGACAAAGAAACCGGCGGCCCTACAGGACCGGAACCTACCCACTATGGGGATTGGGAGCGCAAAGGCATTGCCAGTGATTTTTAATCACTCTCTCTAGTCGCTACGATTTTGTCTGTTCACAATTAAATCATCCACTACTGCCGGCTCAGCAAGAGTAGATATGTCGCCTAAATTAGAGAAATCATCCTCGGCGATTTTACGCAAAATACGCCGCATGATTTTTCCGGAACGGGTTTTAGGTAATCCGGGTGCCCATTGAAGCTTATCAGGGGCGGCAATAGGCCCAATTTTCTCTCGCACCCACAACACCAGCGCCTTGTGTAATTCATCATCAGGCACACAGCCTGCATTCAGGGTGACATAAGCATAAATGCCCTGACCTTTTATGTCGTGGGGATAACCCACAACAGCCGCTTCTGCTACTTTTTCATGGGCCACAAGAGCACTTTCAACTTCCGCCGTGCCCATGCGATGACCGGAAACATTCAACACATCATCTACCCGGCCAGTAATCCAGTAATACCCATCATCATCCCGCCTGCACCCATCACCTGTAAAATAACGCCCGGGATAAGCGCTAAAATACGTATCCGCAAACCTCTGATGATCACCATAAACCGTGCGCATCTGCCCAGGCCAACTCTCAGCAATACATAAATTGCCGGACCCCGCACCAGTAATCTCCTTACCTTCCGCATCTACCAATAAAGGTCTCACACCAAAAAAAGGACGGGTCGCCGACCCAGGTTTAAGCGCTGTTGCCCCCGGAAGCGGTGTTATTAAAATGCCACCGGTTTCCGTCTGCCACCATGTATCCACAATAGGGCACCGGCCTCCCCCTACCTCCCGGTGATACCACAACCATGCTTCCGGATTAATTGGCTCCCCTACCGTACCAAGCAATCTTAACGTGTCCCGCTTGGTGGCCTTAACAGGTTCCACCCC
>JBAJNM010000013.1 GCA_036881865.1 Parvularculales bacterium
AATATGGCGCGCCCGGAGAGATTCGAACTCCCGACCCCTTGATTCGTAGTCAAGTACTCTATCCAGCTGAGCTACGGGCGCTTACCAACAACCCCATAATATCCACTATCACAACCGGACCGCCAGTGCCGCAGACATTGCATCGGGGAATATACAGAATATGCTTAGGGGGTTTCATAGCGCTCCCCTTGCCTCATGGCAAGCCAACCACCCGCTCCATCCCCGCATCTCCCCCCAATGCTTGACAGAAACGCCGCCAAGGGTAGTATAATAGCCCTAACCGGCTCGGGAGCGGTTTTAGCCTAATCCCTGTGTCCCGAACTCTTAACCCCTGAACGGATATCCTCATGTTTGCAGTCATCAGAACAGGCGGCAAGCAATATAAGATCACCAGTGGCGATGTTATTGCTGTCGAAAAGCTGACCGGTGCGGTGGGTGACACGATCACTCTGGACGACGTGCTGATGCTTGGGGGAGATGAGCCCGTTGCAGGGACACCCCTTGTGGACGGAGCGCAGGTATCCGCCGAGATTGTCCGTCAGGGACGCGATAGCAAAATCACGGTCTTCAAAAAGAAAAGACGCAAGAATTACCGCCGTACCATGGGACACCGGCAACATCTGACCTGGCTGAAGATTACGGGCCTTGAAGGCCCCCAACAAGCGGCAGGTAAAACATCAACTAAAAAAGCGGCAAGTAAAACGGAAAAAACTGCCAGCCAAACCGAGGAGACCTGAACCATGGCCCACAAAAAAGCGGGCGGCTCATCGCGCAACGGACGTGACTCAGCAGGACGCCGTTTAGGCGTTAAAAAGTTCGGGGGTGAAAAAGTAGCCCCCGGCATGATTATCGTGCGCCAGCGAGGGACAAAGTGGCATCCCGGTCTTCATGTGGGCATGGGACGCGATCATACCCTGTTTGCCAAGACCCATGGCGCGGTTACCTTTCATGTCGGACGCGGCGGACGGCAATCCGTTTCCGTTGTTCCGGGCGATATCCCACCGGCTCCTTCGCAGGAGCATGCATCCTGAGCCTGACTGTTGTTCTTTCGTAGAGACATTTGCAGGGAGGTGGGATACGGCCTCCCTATTTTTTTATCTTTTTTTTGAAAAGCAAAATCCATGAAGTTTCTTGATGAAGCACGTATTTATATCAGTTCAGGCGATGGTGGCGCAGGGTGCGTCAGTTTTCGCCGTGAAAAATATATCGAGTTCGGTGGCCCCGACGGCGGTGACGGCGGTAACGGCGGCAATGTGGTGACAGAATGTGTTGCGGGGTTGAATACGTTAATCGATTACCGCTACCGCCGTCACCTTCGGGCGGGGCGGGGGCAACCCGGTATGGGACGCAACCGCACCGGCGCACGCGGAGACGATGTCATACTCAAAGTGCCGGTGGGTACGCAGATTTTTGAGGAAGACAGCAACACTCTCATGGCAGACCTGACCCATGTCGGACAATGCATCACCCTCGCCCATGGCGGCAATGGAGGGTTTGGCAATGCACGCTTCAAGACGGCGACCCGTCAGGCCCCGCGCCATGCCAACCCGGGCGCCCCCGGCACGGAATATTATATACGGCTGCGTCTTAAACTCATTGCCAATGCCGGCCTTATAGGACTGCCCAATGCGGGAAAGTCAACTTTGCTTGCGCGTGTTAGCCGGGCGCATCCTAAAGTCGCCTCTTATCCCTTCACCACGCTTTATCCCCATCTCGGTGTTGTAGAGGCTGACGAGGAACGGTTCGTGCTGGCCGATATTCCCGGATTGATCGAAGGGGCTCACAAGGGAGACGGACTAGGTCACCGGTTTCTGGGCCATGTAGAGCGGTGCTCCGTCTTGTTTCATATTCTTGATGCCACCCGTGAGAGTGTCACCCGGGACTGGCATATTGTCCGCGATGAGATCACCGCATACGGGGGCGGGCTTGCGGACA
The DNA here is from genome assembly GCA_036881865.1 of Parvularculales bacterium. Classification (NCBI taxonomy): domain Bacteria; kingdom Pseudomonadati; phylum Pseudomonadota; class Alphaproteobacteria; order Parvularculales; species Parvularculales bacterium. Next base: position 1,936 of record JBAJNM010000013.1, read on the forward strand.
AGACCGAGATTATCGGTCTCAATAAAATTGACAGCCTGACGGAGGATGTCATACGCACCAAGGTAGAAGAAATCACAACGGCAGCGGGAAAAGAACCTCTTTGCCTGTCGGGTGTTTCAGGTACCGGAGTCACGGAGGCCATGAGACATATACTGCAGCAGTGCCAGCGCCATGAAAGCGATGGCGATCATGAGACCCGTGAAGCGATGGAGGATGAGTATGCTCCCACCGATCAAAGGGAGGTATGGCACCCATGAGCAGCGGCGATATTACCCAGGCGAAGCGATTAGTCATCAAGGTTGGCTCTGCTCTTCTGGTGGATGAAGCAACGGGGCGTTTGAACGAAACATGGCTTGCGACTCTAACGGAGGACATAGCGCGCATGGTGGCGCGAGGTCAGGAGATTATTGTCGTTTCGTCAGGGGCCATTGCTCTTGGACGTCATGCGCTTAAGTTGCCGAGGGGCGAGTTGCGCCTTGAGGAGAGTCAGGCAGCGGCGGCCTCCGGACAAATTACGCTGGCCAATATATGGGCCGGCGCTTTGGGGAAGCATGAGCTAGCGGCGGCGCAGGTTTTACTTACTCCCGGTGATACGGAGCAGCGCAGGCGATACCTTAACGCCCGCGCAACCCTGACGACGCTTATAAAGTTTAACGCCATTCCCATCATCAACGAGAATGACACGGTGGCGACCAGTGAAATACGCTATGGCGATAATGACCGGCTGGCCGCAAGGGTGGCGGTTATGATTGGTGCCGATTGTCTGGTTTTGCTGTCTACGGTGGACGGGTTTTATTCTGCCGACCCCGGCGAAGACCCCACCGCCAGGCGATTTGATATTATTGATATCGTAACGCCACAGTTAGAAGATATGGCAGCGGATACAGGGAGCGATCTCAGCCGGGGGGGAATGAAGACCAAACTGGAGGCGGCGCATATGGCGTTGGAGTCCGGTTGCCGTATGGTGATCGCCCCGGGGGATACATCCGCACCTTTGCAGGCGATCGAAGCGGGTGGCCCCTGCACATGGTTTCACACACCTCATAGTCCTGTTACAGCCCGCAAGGCGTGGATTTCAGGGAGTCTTGCCCCTCTCGGTGTTCTGGAGATTGACGAGGGAGCCCTTCGCGCTTTGGGGGCGGGTAAGAGTCTACTTCCGGCGGGTGTCAAGTCGGTCACAGGGATTTTTGACCGGGGTGATGCGGTGCGTGTGGTCACAGGTCAAAATCAGGAGGTTGCGCGTGGCCTGTGTGCCTGGTCCAGTGCAGATGCGGCACAAATTGCTGGGTGCAAAAGTAATGAAATCAAAGCCATTCTGGGATATGGTGGCCGTGAGGAAATGATACACCGGGACGATCTGGTGCTAAAAAAACAGGGAAAACCATGAGTGCGACTGTCCAACACATAACGGATTCCGTAGAGACTACGGCCCACGCATTAGGCAGGGCCTCCCGTGAGGCTGCCGAGGTATTAGCGTGCCTTGGGCCTAAAGCGAAAGAGGCAGCATTGCTGGCCGCCGCCATGACCATGCGGGCGGATGCGGGTGATATTCTTGACGCTAATGCTCGCGATTTAGAGGAAGCATCCCAACGGGGGCTTGCCGAAGCCAAGCAGGAGCGTCTCACCCTTAATGATGAGCGTGTAGAAGCCATGGCTACAGCTCTGGAAGATATTGCGGCCCTGCCGGACCCTGTAGGACAAACCGTTAGTGAATGGTCCCGGCCCAACGGGCTTAATATTCGCCGGGTGCGTACTCCTTTGGGAGTTGTTGGGGTCATTTATGAAAGCCGCCCCAATGTAACGGCGGATGCCGGTGCCCTGTGCCTAAAAGCAGGGAATGCGGTTATCCTCAGGGGTGGGTCAGAATGTTATCACTCCAACCGTGCCATTCATGAATGTCTGAAGCAGGGCCTTATTGCTGCAGACATACCGGAGGGAGCCATCCAGTTGGTGCCCTCTCAGGACCGGGCCTTTGTCAGCGCTCTACTGAGTGGTCTTGGTGGTGCTATTGATGTTATTGTGCCCCGTGGCGGGGTGTCACTTCTGGGGCGGGTTAAGGCTGAAGCGCGAGTGCCGGTGTTTGGTCATCTGGAGGGGGTCTGCACGATTTTTGTAGACCGTGAGGCTGACCTTGCCATGGCCCGCGACGTTGTCGTGAATGCCAAGCTGCGACGCACCAGTATTTGCGGGGCGGCAGAAACCCTGCTGGTAGATGAGCAATGTGCTGCCACTCACCTTAAGCCCCTTGTGACAGATTTGCTGGATGCCGGATGCGCCGTGCGGGGGGATCAGGCAACGCAGGCCGTTGACCCCCGTGTTGAACCGGCAACACAGGAAGATTGGCCACGGGAATATCTGGATGCCATCATCAGTGTAGGGGTTGTCGCCGACGTGCAGGCCGCTATGGCCCATATCGGCCGCTATGGATCCCAACACACGGAAGCCATCATCACCGACAATGAAAAAACAGCGGCTTTGTTTCTTGATCAGGTGGACAGTGCCATTGTTATGCACAACACCTCCACCCAATATGCCGACGGAGGTGAGTTTGGCATGGGCGCGGAGATTGGCATTGCCACAGGACGACTGCATGCGCGCGGGCCGGTCGGGGTTGAGCAGTTGACCAGTTTTAAATATCAGGTGCGGGGCTCAGGTCAAACGCGCCCCTAACCCCTCCCTCATCATGCGTGCCAACCCTGCCATAGGTGTTCCCGCCCCTGAAGCGGGTATGCGGATAGGTCTTCTTGGGGGCTCATTCAATCCGGCTCATAAGGGGCATCTTGACCTGAGCCTGTGCGCCCTTGCCCGCCTTGACCTCCATCAGGTGTGGTGGGTGGTATCACCCCGGAACCCTCTCAAAGAGACACTTCAGGTTGCGCCTTATGAGGAGCGGCTTGAACGGGCACACGATCTGGCACAACATCCCGCTATTGTCGTTAGCGATATAGAGTACCGAATGGGGCTGCGTTATACCATTGACACCATAACCGCCCTTCAGAACAGAAACCCCGGCGTGGACTTTGTGCTTTTGCTCGGCGCCGATAATGTGTTGCAATTACCCCATTGGCGGAATTGGCGGAAAATTATCATGCGGCTACCTCTGGCCGTAATGCCCCGCGCACCCTATACGCGAACCGCCCGAACAGGAAAAGTGGCTCAAATCGTTAATAATCACCACGTTTATGGCCACACTGACAACCTGCATGCACATCTCAGACCTCCGGCCCTTATTTTTCTTGAGGGGCCGGAAAACCCCCTCTCGTCAACCGCATTGCGAAATAAAGAGACCTGACCCGGAGTATGTGTGCCTCCTTTCCGGTTGACAGTGCCCCTCCATTCGCGTTTATTTGACTATATGCCCCTACGTTGCGCACGCATGTTGCGCCGTTTATGCTTCATCTTATGTATCATCGGTGAAAAGGAAAAAGCAGGTTAGAGAGCATTAACCCTCACATTTGGTGGATAACCTCCATTTGGACCCGAGGTTAACAGGTATTTCCCCTGTCTTTGGCTCCCTGTCTTTGCCCCACAGGATTTATGACAAGCGATATTCTTATACATCCCGCATCCCATGATGCTGCGCACCGCACGCAGACCCGAGATCCTACCCCTTGTCATCATCCGCCAGCACACCGCGATGACCGCGAAGGCTTTTTGCACTGGTACAATACGGTTCGTACCGATAGTCAGATTCTGGCCGACCCCCTCGCACCGGAAGACATGGTTATCCAATCCATGCCGGATGTCAGCCCCACCAAATGGCATCTGGCTCATACCAGCTGGTTCTTCGAAACATTTCTGCTTACTCCCTACGTATCTGCATACGAACCGCCCAATGCCATTTATGGGCACCTTTTCAATTCTTATTATGAAGGCATAGGACAGCCTTTTTCCCGTCTCCGACGCGGCATGATATCGCGCCCTACCGTTAGTGAGATTTTAGACTATAGAGCGCAGGTGGATGCTGCCATGGCAGCGTTTATTCTCAACGCCCCCCAGGACACATGGCGCGAAGCGGCGGCTTTTGTCAGTCTGGGTCTTCATCATGAACAACAGCATCAGGAATTGATGCTCACCGACATTAAGCACGTACTCTCTGAAAACCCCATGATGCCTGCGGCCTATAAAGCCGTTGATGATTTCAGGGGCAATATGGCAGAAGCACAAGCTCTTGAGTGGCATGCTTTTGATGGCGGGCTTGTTGACATCGGACACGACAGTCAGGGAACAGACCCCGCTCTGGATTTCGCTTTTGATAATGAAAGCCCCCGCCATGAACAATTAGTGCGTCCGTTTTTATTGGCCAACCGGTTGATCACCAATGGAGAATATTTATCCTTTGTAGAAGATGGCGGGTACCAAAACCCTCTGCTCTGGCTGGCTGACGGATGGAGTCAGGTGCAGGAAAACAACTGGGTAGCCCCTCTTTATTGGCAACGGGGTGAGGGATATGACTGCGAGCAAAGCGATGTCTGGCGGGAGTTCACGCTGGCGGGCCTCGTGCCGTTAAATCCGGCCACTCCGGTCTGTCATTTGTCTTATTACGAGGCCGATGCCTTTGCCAGATGGGCAGATGCGCGGTTACCCTCGGAAGAAGAGCAAGAACATGCAGCGAACGGGCAGTCTATCACGGGTAATTTTGGCCGCATGATCATCAAGGGAATTGCCCACGCCGTTCATCCCGACCCTGCTACAAAAAACGGCACAACACCAAATCAGATATACGGAGACGTATGGGAGTGGTCTCACAGTGCGTACGCCGCCTATCCCGGTTATCGTCCAGCTCAAGGGGCGGTGGGGGAATACAACGGTAAGTTCATGTGTGGACAATATGCTCTGCGCGGCGGCAGTTGTGCTACACCGACGGGTCACGTGCGCTTGACGTATCGCAATTTCTTTCCTCCCAGTGCGCGCTGGCAGTTCTCCGGTCTGCGCCTTGCGCAGGATGCCTGAACTCAGGAGCCTTACGTCTCATGCCCGCCATCGCCGAACCCCTCAGTCAGGAGGGAGCGCTCTCGTTTTTTCTGGACCAGGCACCGGATGCCGGCGACTTTCGTCAGGATGTCATCGCGGGTCTATCGCAAGCCCCCAAACAGATTGCTCCTAAACATTTCTACGATGCCGAAGGCTCCCGCTTATTTGATCTTATCTGCGAGACACCGGAGTATTACGTTACCCGCACCGAGTGCACTCTTCTGGATGACATAGCCGTCGAGATGGCACAACTGGCAGGTCCCGACGCCATCATTATCGAGTTTGGAAGCGGGGCCAGTGTTAAAATCCGCCGCTTACTTGACGAACTCAAAACACCACAGGCCTATGTAGCCATTGATATCAGCGCAGAACATTTACACACTTCGGCACAAAACCTAGCCAAAGATTGGCCCGTTTTGGACATCGGTGCTATCTGTGCCGATTTCACCGGCCACATCAACCTACCGGAATCTTTAACTCACCCCACCACCAGACGCCTCGGTTTTTTGCCAGGCTCTACTATCGGCAATTTTACGCCGACGGAAGCACAAGCTCTCCTCACACGATTTCATGACCTGCTGGCTCCCAACAGCGCTTTCCTCATCGGCGTGGATCTCAAAAAAGATCCCTCTCTCATAGAAGCCGCTTACAATGATGCCACAGGCATAACAGCAGCCTTCAACTACCATCTGCTTGAGCGCATGGTTGATGAGCTTGACGCCGACCTCAACCCCGATGCCTTTCACCACCGCGCTTTTTACAACACCGGCAAAGGACGAATAGAAATGCATCTGGAAAGCCAACACGCCCACACGGTTACCATTGATGGGCACAGTTTTGATTTTACAGAGGGAGAAACCATCCATACGGAAAACTCTTACAAATATACCGTTGAGGAGTTTCAGACGCTGTCTATCAAAGCCAAGTGGACACCTCAACGAGTATGGACAGACCCCAATCACCTACTCAGTATTCACTGGCTGGAAAGCACGCCCTCATAGCCGTGCCATCTTGAACATGAGTTCTGAAACATTTATGCTGACAACCGTGTCAACACAGCATAAAACAACAGACTCTGGAAGTTCTCCGGCAGGGCAAGTCCCATGAACCACAAAACCGGTATGCACCCTGAGATCTCTTTCATGACCCTTGGGGAAGGCACGGACAAAACCCAACGCAGTACCAAGACACTGGACGTAATTCTTGACAGCCTGTCTGATGATAAGGCTTTTGAAATTATCGTGATTGATTTAGCGGGTAAAACCCAGATTGCCGATTATATGGTGATCGCAAGTGGCCGCTCGGCGCGTCATGTAGGGGCAATCGCCGACCATGTTGTCAGACGTCTCAAAGAAACCGGCGCCGGACGCGCACGCATAGAAGGTTTACCCCAATGCGATTGGGTTTTAATTGATGCGATTGATGTTATTGCTCATGTTTTTCGCCCTGAAGTGCGGCAATTTTATAATCTGGAGAAAATGTGGACCGAATCTCATCTCTCCGACGATATGATCGTCTCTGCCCCCGAAGTGGACACCCCAACGGACACTCAATGAAGCTCCATATTGGCGCTACCGGCCGGATTCGTTCAGGACCGGAACAGGACCTTGTGCAGACTTATCTGAGCAGGGCAGTCAGCGCCGGACAAGGGCTTGGATTTCATGGACCTGAACTCCACGAAGTAGACGTAAAACAATCCCTCCCCATTGCGCAGCGCCAAACAAAAGAGGCGGATTTGCTGCGCAAATGTGCTCCCGATAATGCCATCATTGTTGCTCTGGATAGACAAGGACACACAGAAGACAGCGAAACCTTTGCCGCACGACTTGCGGATTGGCGGGATAGCGGTATCCGCGATCTTATCTTTATGATTGGCGGGGCTGACGGGTTGGATGCGGAATTATGTGCTCAGGCGCGTTTTGTTTTAGCCCTTGGCCCTATGACCTGGCCTCATGGACTTGTACGCATTATGCTGACCGAGCAGATTTACCGCGCCTTAACCATTTTGAACAATCACCCCTATCACCATGGTCATTAACCGGCCTGCAATTGTTTTTTTGGTTGCTCTGGCCCTTCCGGCCAACACAAGTATGGCGCAAACCCAACAAGACCAAAGCCGTCTTACAGCACTGGATAATCAGTTGCGCCTTGTCGTGAAAGAAAAACAATCTATTCAAGACGACATAGAAGAAAATCAACGTCTCATGGCGGCTGTTCTCGTTGGACTTGTTCACAACCGGCTTCGGGAGAATAAGACACCTACACCTTCTGCCGAAGAACGGCTTGCCGGAGAACGACGGAAAATGGTTATGCGCAGCCTGATTCCCCTTCTGCAAGAACGATATGAAACATTGCTGGGCAAAATAACCACCCTGAACGAGCAGCATCAAGCACTTCTAGCACAAAGGCAAGATATTGACCCCACCGCTCAAGCCACTCCTGATGATATAGAGACCTATCTTCAAGAAGCTCCTCGCTCGTTAACCATACCTGTTACCGGTACTTTCGCCCGCCGTTTTGTCAGCGAAGACAGTAACCAGAACGATGTGGATGGCGTATTTAAGGGTATCGTCATTGAAACACGTCTTGATGTCCCGGTATTCTCGCCTGTTGATGGCATCGTTATTTATGTGGGCGCACTAAATTTTTATGGAAAGACATTAATTATCAGGGCCGGAAAAGGGTATCATGTATTGCTGGCCGGGATGGAACGGGTTAAGGTTCAAACAAACCAGCGAGTTTTATCTGGTGAGCCTGTCGGCTTCACAGGCGTGGCCGGGCGTAGATTTGACAGTAAATTTAGCGGCAAAAACGAGGGGCAAAGTCAAAGCCATAAAAATCATGATGCAACGGACAACCGCACCATGCTATATTTCGAATTCAGAAAAGATGGTACCCCTATTGACCCCGTTCCCTGGTTTACAACAGGCACATCGCCACCGCTCTCATAGAGAGTAATAGCCACCATTCTACAGTCAACGTTCTACAATCAACAAAATCATAAGGGTAAAAACGATGAACCGGCCTCTTGCCATTGTTACGATAATTACGTGCGTGAGCCTTGGCATCGCCGCAGGTGTTGGGTTTGTACTCTTCACCCGCACCTCCCCTGCGGCTCTGGTCGTGGCTCAAAGCGCAGAGGTTGACGACAAAATTTATCGCCAACTCAATCTGCTCGGCGATATTTTTGAGCGCGTTCGTGAAGATTATGTAGAAAAACCGGAAGAGGAAGAGCTTATCAAATCTGCCATCAATGGCATGTTGAACTCTCTGGACCCCCATTCTTCATATCTGGATGCCGAGGCTTATAAAGATATGAGAGAAAACACCAGTGGTGAGTTCGGAGGGCTTGGCATTGAGGTAACGCTAACAGATGGCGTTGTGCAAGTTGTATCTCCCATTGATGACACGCCTGCTCAACGGGCTGGTATGCAAGCGGGGGACAGAATTACTCATCTGGATGGCGAGTCCATCACCGGCATTACCCTTTATGAAGCGGTCAAGAAGATGCGCGGAGAGGTAGGTGAAGAAATAGTACTCACCGTTGCGCGTGAAGGGATTACTAAACCGTTTAAAATCAAGATTGTGCGTGACCTTATCCGCATTCAGCCAGTCAAACACGAAGCCCGTGGCAATGTAGGTTATGTTCGCATCACTGTTTTTAATAACAACACTACGGAAGATCTTCACAAGGCGCTTGAGGAACTATCAGAAGAATTAGAGACAGATAAAGTTGCGGGCTATATTCTGGATTTGCGTAATAATCCGGGAGGGCTTCTCAATCAGGCGGTTTCCGTTTCGGATAGTTTTTTAGATCGCGGTGAAATTGTATCAACCCGGGGCCGTCAGGCCGGAAACATTCAGCGCTTTAATGCTAAAAAGGGAGATATGACAGATGGCGCCCCTATTATTGTACTAATTAATGGGGGAGCTGCGTCAGCTTCTGAAATCGTTGCCGGTGCTCTGCAAGATCACCGACGGGCTACAATTTTAGGTACGAGATCTTTCGGCAAAGGCTCTGTTCAAACGGTCTCTCCCATCGGTGAGGGGGGTGCTCTTCGCCTTACAACAGGGCGCTATTACGTTCCGTCCGGTGAATCTATTCATGATCGGGGCATAGAGCCGGACATTGAAGTCAAGGCTGTCCTTAAAGAGGATGAAGACGCGGAGGTTGAAGCAAGGGCAGAGGGTGAAGAAGACGAAGATGAAACCAGCGCCGTTTACTATTATGTGCCCAGAGACAAAGAAGAAGACGCCCAGATTAATTACGCTATGAAACTGCTGCAGGCGGTTCAAGAAGAACGTCTCAAGGTTACAGAGGCATCAAACAACAATAACGTCAACTAAGACGTTCAGGAATGTCTACCATCCAACGAGAGAATATGCCCTACCGCCCCTGCGTTGGCATTATGTTAATCAATCAGGAGGGCCTGGTATGGACAGGGCGACGGTCTTCTTTGGCCGGCGCTCCCCCGCTCGCTCAACCCTGGCAAATGCCTCAAGGCGGCATTGATGAAAACGAAACCCCTCTTGAGGCGGCTTTTCGTGAATTAAAAGAAGAAACCGGCACCAATGAAGCACAGGTTTTAGCCGAAACACCGGAGTGGCTCTACTATGACCTCCCTGACGAAAGCCTCGGTTGGGCACTTAAGGGTAAATATCGTGGCCAAAAACAAAAATGGTTTGCTATGGACTATCAGGGGCAGGATGAAGTCTTTAATTTAGGAACGGGTAACAAGGCCGAATTTGACCAATGGGCATGGCGTCCGGCACAAGAGCTGATTCACATGGTAGCCTCTTTCAAACGCGAGGTCTATGAACAGGTTGTCGCAGAGTTTGCCTCTCTCCTGCAACAGAGAAACTAAATATCCAAAGCATCCCTTAGCTGGCGCAACTGGTCAAGATTCTGCCGGGCACGTTCACGGGTGGCGTCATCTTTAGCATCGGCAATATCCTCCTCCGTATTACGGATATGCTGATCTAACGTCTCAGCGTTCAAATCTTCAAGGAGAATGGCCTCTTCCGCCAGCATGGTCAGATCACCTCCCTGTTTAACTTCCGCAAAACCACCCCGCACAAAAACACGACGTTCCTCACCTTCCGTACCTTCAATATGCAAAACGCCCGGACGTACCACCGTCATCACCGGCGCATGGCCAGGCAAAACGGCAAAGTCTCCCTCCACACCAGGGGTAACTACCATTCTCACCGGCTCTGAAATCAGAAGACGTTCCGGTGAAACTAAATCAAAGTGCAACCCTTCAGACATTTAAGCCGCTTTCATCGCCAGCTGTTCGGCTTTTTCCACTGCTTCCTCAATGCCGCCTACCATATAAAATGCCGCTTCCGGCAAATGGTCATAATCGCCATTGCACAAGCTCTGAAAACCCTTGATGGTATCCGCCAACCCCACCAACTTGCCCGATGAGCCGGTAAACACCTCTGCTACGTGGAACGGTTGAGATAAGAACCGCTCAATTTTACGCGCTCTCGACACGGTGAGTTTGTCTTCTTCCGATAATTCATCCATTCCCAAAATGGCGATGATGTCCTGAAGTGCCTTGTAACGTTGCAGGATTTCCTGCACCTGACGTGCCACCGCATAATGTTCTTCACCTACCACCTGAGGTTCCAGAATACGGCTGGTTGAATCAAGCGGGTCAACGGCAGGATAAATACCTTTTTCCGAAATAGCCCGCGATAGCACCGTGGTGGCATCCAAATGCGCAAACGAGGTAGCCGGAGCCGGGTCCGTTAAGTCGTCCGCCGGCACATAAATCGCCTGCACCGATGTAATAGACCCTTTGTTGGTACTGGTTATGCGCTCTTGCATGCTACCCATATCGGTAGCCAGAGTTGGCTGATATCCCACGGCACTGGGGATACGGCCCAACAAAGCAGAAACCTCTGAGCCTGCCTGCGTAAAGCGGAAGATATTATCCACAAAGAATAATACGTCCTGGCCCTGATCACGGAAATGTTCAGCAACAGTAAGACCCGTCAAGGCAACGCGAGCACGAGCACCGGGTGGTTCATTCATCTGCCCATACACCAACGAGCACTTAGAACCCTCGCCGCCTTTCTCTTTATTCACACCGGATTCAATCATCTCCCAATACAAATCATTGCCCTCACGGGTGCGCTCTCCAACACCGGCAAATACGGAATAACCACCGTGGGCCTTCGCCACATTATTGATGAGTTCCATAATCAACACGGTCTTGCCAACACCGGCACCACCAAACAAGCCAATTTTACCGCCCTTAGCATAAGGGGCCAGCAGGTCCACCACCTTAATGCCGGTCACCAGCATTTCCGCCTCGGTAGACTGATCCACAAACAAGGGCGCTTCCTGATGGATGGCACGAGTTTGGGCAGCAGGCACGGGACCGGCTTCATCCACCGGCTCACCGATAACATTGATGATGCGCCCCAGCGTCTCTTCTCCCACCGGCACGCTAATGGGAGAGCCCGTGTCAGTCACATCAGCACCGCGCACCAACCCCTCGGTTACGTCCATGGCAATAGTACGCACTGTATTCTCACCTAAATGTTGCGAGACCTCCAGCACCAGCCGGTTTCCGTTATTATCTACCTCCAAAGCGTTAAGGATAGCGGGAAGATGGTCATCAAAATGCACATCCACCACAGCCCCGATAATCTGAGTTACTTTTCCAACGACGTTTGGTTTTTCAGTCATGTATCTTTCCTATTCTATCGACCTGTTCTACCGGCTGTTTTACATTTGTTTCAAATTTGAATTCACAGCTTATATCACAACGCTTCTGCGCCGGAGATGATTTCTATCAATTCACGTGTAATCATTGCCTGACGGGTGCGGTTATAAGTAATGGTCAGCTTATCAATCATCTCACCGGCGTTGCGAGTGGCATTATCCATAGCCGTCATACGCGCTCCTTGCTCACTGGCAGCATTTTCCAAAAGTGCACGGAATATCTGCACCGCTACATTACGTGGCAAAAGAGCGTGGAGGATTTCTTCTTCATCCGGCTCATAATCAACTGCCGCTCCATCCGGAGGCAGAGCCGTGCTAACCTCATTTTCACTGTCTTCACCATCCTCACCCGTGATGGCAGCCGGAATAATCTGCCGCGCCATAGGCTCCTGAGCAATGACCGAACGAAATCGCGAATAAAACAGCGTACAAACGTCAAACTCGCCCGCTTCAAACATGGCCAGCACACGATCCGCAATACCCTTAGCTTCGGAAAAGCCAATATTTTTGACAGTGGAAAAATCAACCGTATCCACAATCTTCCCACCCATCTCACGCTTAAGCGCATCGCGTCCCTTTTTACCTATACAGATAATTTTAATCGTTCGCCCCTGCTCCATAAGAGAACGGGCATGGTCCCGTGCCTTGCGCGCAATGGAACTGTTAAACCCCCCACACAACCCCCTATCAGCAGTAGCTACCAATAACAGATGAACATCCTCACGGCCCGTTCCAACCATCAGTGGGTGACCGTCGTCACGACCTTCCATAGCATAAGCGAGGTTCGTCATAACCCGCTCCATACGTTCCGCATAAGGGCGTGCCGCCTCAGCCGCCTCTTGAGCACGGCGCAGTTTAGAAACCGCTACCATCTGCATGGCACGTGTAATTTTGCGTGTTGCAGCAACGCTACCAATGCGATTCCTCAGTTCCTTGAGGCTTGGCATAACTCCACCCCTTCCCGATTAGGCGAATGCCCTGGCGAAGGTCTGAACGGCTTCCCTGAGGGAGGAGGTTGTGGCATCGGACAATTCTTTCTCCGAGGCAATCGTCTCAAGCAAAGATTCGTTTTTGTCGTGTATATAGCGCAACAGTTCTTCCTCAAAGCGTCTAATATCAGCCACTGCCAACGGGTCAAGAAAGCCATTAACACCGGCAAAAATCACTACCACTTGCTCTTCCACAGACAATGGCGAGAATTGCGCTTGTTTGAGGAGTTCCGTCAAGCGCTCGCCACGTGCCAATAATTGCTGAGTGGCTGCATCAAGGTCTGACCCGAACTGAGCAAAAGCAGCCATATCGCGATATTGAGCCAGTTCACCCTTGATTTGCCCTGCCACCTGTTTCATGGCCTTAATTTGAGCCGCCGAGCCCACACGAGACACCGACAGCCCCACATTAAGCGCCGGACGCACACCCTGATAAAACAAATCCGTCTCCAAAAATATCTGCCCATCAGTGATGGAAATCACATTGGTGGGAATATAAGCGGAGACGTCATTGGCCTGGGTTTCAATAATGGGCAGGGCCGTCATAGAGCCTGCGCCATTGTCTTCGTTCATCTTGGCGGCACGTTCAAGGAGGCGTGAATGCAGGTAAAACACGTCACCCGGATAGGCTTCACGTCCCGGTGGACGACGCAACAACAAAGACATCTGACGATAGGCCACCGCCTGTTTGGACAAATCATCATAAATCAAAAGACTGTGCATGCCATTGTCGCGAAAGTATTCGCCCATAGTACACCCAGCAAAGGGAGCCAAAAACTGCAACGGTGCCGGCTCGGAGGCGGTTGCAGCTACCACAATAGAGTATTTCAAGGCATCATTTTCTTCCAGCGTGCGCACAATCCGCGCCACCGATGAACGCTTCTGACCTATCGCTACATAAATACAATAAAGTTTGGCGCTTTCGTCACCACCTTCATGAGCTTCTTTTTGGTTGAGGATGGCATCAATGGCGATAGCAGTTTTTCCGGTCTGGCGGTCACCAATAATCAGTTCGCGCTGACCACGACCAATCGGAATAAGAGCATCCACTGCCTTCAACCCTGTCTGCATCGGCTCATGCACCGACTTACGCGGCAAAATACCCGGTGCCTTAACATCAACCCGGCGACGCTCCTCCGTCTCAATCGGCCCCTTGCCGTCTATAGGATTACCAAGAGGGTCTACCACCCGCCCCAACAACGCCTTGCCAACGGGAACCTCAACAATGTCCCCGGTACGCTTGACCGTATCACCCTCTCCGATTTCCCTGTCAGAGCCAAAAATAACGACACCGACATTGTCCTCTTCAAGGTTCAGAGCCATGCCCCTGACACCATTGGCAAAAGCCACCATCTCACCGGCCTGCGCATTATCCAGACCATATACTCTGGCGATACCATCACCAACGGACAAAACCTGTCCTACTTCCGATACCTCAGCCTCATTGCTGAAATTACGAATTTGTTCTTTGAGAATAGCGGAAATCTCCGCTGCACGAATATCCATCAACCAACCTCTTTCATGGCAGTTTTCAACATGGCGGTTTTCAACCGGTCTAATTTCATCGCCAGAGACAAATCAACCATTCGGCTGCCGATCCTCACAACAAGCCCCGCCAGAAGAGCCTCGTCGACCCGCAATACAACCCGCACCTGTGCTCCAACAGTTTCTTTTAAGACTTCCATTAAAACATCCAGTTGTGTCTGTGTTAAGGCCTTAGCACTTGTCACTTCAGCGGTTACTTCTCCATTATGGCGCGCCAGCAAAAACCGCCACGCCGTAATAATACGCTCAAGAGCAGACAACCTCCGCTTGCGTGCCAAAAGCCCTGCAAAACCCACAACAACGCCCTCAATATTTGCCCGCGCCAACAAAGCCGAAAGCGCCTGCCACTTCTCCATAGCCGTCAATACAGGCGAACGTACCAACCGACGTAAATCAGGACTCTCCTCAAGCAGATTTGCCAACCGCTCCATGGCCGTATTGATTTCATCTAACGCTTTATCTTCACGGGCCAACTCAAAGAGAGCCGTTGCATAACGGCCCGCAACACCCGCCAACGCAGACGATGTGCCCCCGGCCCCGCCCGAAACCATTGTATCTACTGTGTCCATCGTATCTACTGTAATGGGAAAACAAACACCATCCGATGACACCTTGCAGGAGCCTCCGAAGACCCCCGTTTCGTACCACACGGTGCACCAGAGTGCAACACAAGGCCACCAAAATAGGCCACACTACGATGGTACTCAGGGCGGTCTCAAATCTCCCACCGGCCTTCTTTATTTGTTCTCTACTCTAGGGTGAATCTTACCGGTATTGAGCCTCGGTAAGCCGCCAATAGGCTCTGGTGTCCTTAAGGACCTCATTCTTCCGAATAAGGTCAAAAGGTGTATCTCCCGATTTGTTTTGCACCGCGCCATCGGCCCCATGATCCAGCAATAGTTCAACTACCGCCGATGTTTCGCTATTCTCCGCTGCCCGATGCAAGGGTGTAGAGCCCCATCCATTACGGGCCTCTATATCAGCTCCATGGTCCAGTAGCAGTTTCACCACCGCTGATGCGCTACTAAACCACGCCGCCCAATGCAGGGGCGTGGACCCATCCTCGGCACGATCTTCTATATCGGCTCCATTGGCCAGTAAAAATCCAGCACTGCCGGTGTTTGGGTAATTACTGCCGCCAAACACAGAGGCGTGACCCCCTCCTCATCGCGGGCGTTAATATTCGCTCCACCTTTGAGAGCGGACTCTACATCCGCCGCCGTGGCCATCTGCCAAAACTCCGCATTCAAAAACACATTACCTTGATCATCTTGCACCTGAAAGAGATATACCAAGATGGAAAATAAAAACAGACACCCCAGAAAGACACTCGCTTTTGTTCTCATGTTTTATTCTCCTTCTTCAGGTTGCGTTTTTCAATGATGGTGTCCAACCGGAAATCATTTTGTCTCTTTCAAGAAAACGCTATAGTAAATCGCCGATTGTGACGGCTTTTTTTTTCTATTTTTCTGCACGTCACGTCACCTATCTCAGATAGTCGAGATACATGCGTCCCCCCACAGGGCTGGAGGTCAACACCCTCAACCTCAACCATGCTGATGCCGCCATCAATCACCGGAGGGGTAACCGCTGCCGTACGTACAAATTCTTCAATTGTCTTTTCAACGTTTTCGGTAATTCGAAACTGCCGCACCGGAGAATCTGCAGCAATAAGTTTGTTGAGCAATTCCGTTACTTCAGCTTTGTTAATGGTGGATTCCGGCATATCCAGATCAAGCCGTGCCTTTTCTGCGCTGATGCCGCATCCGGTTACCCTGACAGGAAGCAGGCTGCATAATAAATGCAAACAGGTGTGCATCTTCATATGTGCATATCTTCGATCCCAGTCAATCTCACCCCCCACTGACACTCCGGGTTGGACGGCAAGGTCGGCGTCTTCACAGCGATGCCAAATCTTTAAAGGGTGGCTTTGATCAGAGAAAGTGTCGGCAACAACGACAGACTGCCCATTGATCAAAAACCGCCCGGTATCGCCCTTTTGTCCTCCTCCCCCCGGATAAAAACATGTTTGATTCAATGCGATTTCGTTTCCCCGCACATCAACAATTTCACCTTCAAAAGATTGAAGATAAGCATCATCCTCAAACAACCGTACCGTTCTGTTTTCATTTTCCATTATCATTGCAAGGCTCCTTCACGGACTAAAGGTCAGGCTCTATCGTATAGTAGCACCCTCGTATTAGTGGGTACCTTACAAAAAAACCACCCTTAAAAGAAACTCCATGGATCAACATCCACCACCACCCGCACAGAGGATGGTGCCTTCGCCAGAGCAAACCAATCCTGCACATAAGCTTGCACTTTGACATGTAGGTCGGCCTTTACCAGCAGACGATATCTATGTCGCCCCCGCAGCCACGCCATAGGGGCCGGAGCAGGACCCAGCACGCGGACTCCCTGAGCCTGAGGGGCCGTATCCGTCAAGGTCTGCGCAAAATTTGCCACCGCAGCCTCATCACGCCCGGACACCACAAGAGCCACTAAGCGTCCGAAAGGCGGCAAAGCGGCGTGCTCCCGCGCCTCCCATTCGGCACGAATAAAATTCTCGCGCTCTCCCGCCGCCAATGCCTCCATAACCGGATGCGACGGCATCCACGTCTGTAACAACGCCCAACCCGGTTTATCCTCACGACCCCCACGTCCCGCTACCTGATGCAACATCTGATAGGTCCGTTCAGCAGCCCGCAAATCTCCGTTAGCAAGGCCCAGATCGGCATCCGCAACGCCAACAAAAACCAGACGCGGAAAATGATGCCCCTTGGCTACCAACTGAGTGCCAACGATAATGTCCACCTCGCCGTTGGTGATTTTTTCAAGAGCCTCCCGATGGGCGGACGCTCCACGCAGATGATCTGACGACATCACCAAAAGTCGTGCCTCCGGCATGAGTGCCGTCAATTCTTCAGCAACCCGCTCCACCCCCGGACCGCACGCCACAAGACTATCTGCAGCATCACACTCAGGGCACACATCAGGTACTCTTAAACGGTGACCACAATGATGACATTGGAGTTTTGAACCTTGTCTGTGAGTAACAAGCCAGGCATCACAATCGGGACAGACTAAGCGATACCCGCACTTCCGGCACAACATAAGAGGCGCATACCCCCGCCGGTTAAGAAACACCATAGCCTGCCGGTCTGAGGCCAGAGCCTTCTCAAGCCCCTCCATCAAGGCAGGAGCCAGCCATCGCCCGGACGGTGGAGGATCAAGGCGCATGTCAACAAGGTCAATATGAGGTGGGGGAGCCCCCCCATGGCGATGGCCTAAAATCACACGTCCATAGCGGCCTCGATTACTGTTTACCAATGTTTCCAACGAAGGTGTTGCCGAACTCAACACGATGGCAAACCCATCCAACGAGGCGCGTGCCACCGCCATATCCCGCGCCTGATAGATGACGCCATCCTCTTGTTTGAAAGCGGCATCATGCTCTTCATCTACCACAATCAAACCCAGATCAAGCCACGGTAAAAACAACGCCGAGCGAGCCCCCACCACAAAACGCGCCTCACCACAGGCAACTGCACGCCAAATCCGCCGCCGTTCGTTTATACCCAGACCCGAATGCCAGCACAAAGGCGCACATCCAAAACGCGCCTCAAAGCGTTCCATAAACTGAGATGTCAGAGCAATTTCAGGAACCAAAACCAACCCCTGCCGCCCCTCTCGCAATGCAGTCGCTACCGCCTCAAAATAAACTTCCGTCTTGCCGGATCCCGTCACACCATCCAACACCGTAGCGCTGAACCCATCCGCTAACACTCTGCAGCGCAAAACATCAACCGCCTCTTGTTGCTGATGAGATAAATCCACGCCGCTATGGTCAGGGTCCGGTATCGGTAAAGGCGCTTCTTCTATCATCACACGATGTATAACGTCATGTGATACAAGCCCCCGTATTACCGTAAGGGACACTCCTGCCGCTTGCGCCAGCGCCGACGCTGATAAGGGTCCTTCTTGTAAAACCTCCAACACTCGGCGGCGGGCAGGAGTCATCTTTATTGATGAAATATCAGTATTTGTCTCACGCAACGCATAAGCCCAATCCCCCCTCTGCCCTTCAAGAGCGGCAGGTGTATTAAGCACCAAGCGCAAGACCGCACCCGGCATCGCAAGGGTATAGGCGGCTACCCAATCGACAAACCGGCGCGTGGCCTCCGTTAAGGGTGGTGCATCCGGCCGTGCAGCTACATCTTTCAAGCGGTGGGCGGCAACCTCGCCACCGGCCCCCAAGGTCCAGACCACTCCCACCACTTCCCGCCGCATCCCCCATGGAACCCGCACAATATCCCCCGGTGCTAAGACTTCAGACGATAAGTAATCATAAAGCCCCCGTGCACCCGGCCCGGCCACAGCAGGCAGAACCCGCACACACCCACCGCCCTTTATGGGATCAGGGATAGAATCAGAGATATAATTGGGAGCATCTGGCATCATAGGGTCAATGTGTCCTATAACAGGCTACACCGTCAAAGAGCCAATAAGGGAAAATCCGTTTATGCAATTTTTTGTTGATACCGCCGATGTAGCAACCATCCGCGATTTAGCCGAAACCGGCATGGTAGACGGTGTTACCACCAACCCATCTCTGGTAGCCAAGGCAGGAGGAGATTTTTTTGCCACGCTGGCCGATATCTGCGCCGCCATTGATGGCCCTGTCAGCGCCGAGGTCACGGCCACCGACACGGAGACTATGGTTGCCGAAGGGCACAAACTAGCCAAAGTTGCCGAGAATATTGCCATCAAAGTGCCCCTTACATGGGAAGGGCTTAAAGCCTGTCGTACGCTTGCCGACGACGGTCATATGGTAAACGTCACGTTATGTTTCAGTGTTGCCCAAGCGCTGTTGGCAGCCAAAGCGGGAGCTAGTTTTATATCGCCCTTTATCGGACGACTGGATGACACCGGGCAAAATGGCATGGCATTGATTGGTGATATTCGCGCCATATACGACAACTACCCCGCTCTTAAAACTGAAATTCTAGCAGCCTCCATTCGCCACACCGATCATGTGCGTGAGGTCGCTCTTGCGGGTGCTGATATTGCCACTCTCCCTCCTGAGGTTTTGCGCACTCTCGCTCATCATCCCTTAACGGATAAAGGGCTTGCCATTTTTCTGGATGACTGGAAAAAAACCGGACAAACTATTCTTTAAGGGGTTATCCGGTGAGCAATGGGATTATGAGTCCTTGCGGAGCTCAGGGTACGCCGTGCGTAGCTCATCGTAACCTAACGGATAGTCAATAATAATTTGACCCACAACCCCCGCAGGCCCCAAGCGGCGGCCTGCCACCTCTAAAACCAGAGCGCCCGCATCCTGCGTACTAAAAAAAGCAGGCAGGTCGCTCATAGACACTACAAAATACTCTCCAGCAGACAAAAAATCATTCAACAAAACATCACCCGTACTTGTCTCAACACGCACCCAGACTTCACCCGTAGCGTGAAGAACAATCGGATAGGTGATCCGACCGGTTAGGATAGCATCCGCCTTACCTTCTTTTGGCTTTGAAACCTCAGAAAAAGAGAGAGAAGACGAAGGAGTTAAGGCCAACGCCTGACCGGAAACAGGGGGTGCATCAGTTGAATCATCCACCACATCATCTGTCTTAGCGTTTGTTGAATCCTTCTCAACCATCGGCGAGTAATCACTCACCTGAGGATATTCAAACGTTTGCCACTCTACCTTATCGGCCGTTGCAAAAATCCAACCGCTATAAATTACAGTCGTCAAAAACGCCGCCACTAAAGTATACGGAACGCCCCTCACACGACTATCATAATTGAGACGTACGAAATGCTCTGATGTGAATTTATGATTATACTTTAACTTTGCCTTTAGGCGGCGCTCTTCCGAGCCGGGCCCGCGATAGACAGCAACAAGCGCCTCAGCGTCAAGACCCAACTCAGCAGCGTAACAACGTAAAAACCCAAGGGTGTAAACCCGTTGGGGCAGATAATTCCACGCCTCACATTCCAGCGCCTGCAAATGACGAGAGGGCACATGAATCCGCGCGGCAATAGAATCAATAGTCTCCCCGCGTGCCTCTCTGGCTTGCCTGAGCGCCTCTCCAATCACGCCGGGGGCTTTCTGGTCATCCTTTTTCATCTCAATCCAATGTCGGGTGTCCCATGACCAAGCATAACACACCCACTCTCAATCTTACCTAGCACGGCCTCAAACGGATTGTAGGTAATGCGCCTACCTTTTTCAATAAGCCCCCTAATAGAAATTAAGGGACGGATGGTAGGCTTTCTGTGAAAAGCTTCCATAACAACCAAAAAAATGGGCATATAGACAGCCCACAACCACAACATACCAGACGTAGTATCTTTATGCTACAACCAACTCGGCCGGAACCAAACATCACAGATGTCCTCTATCACGGTCGCCCCTATCGTGGTTGAAAATCTACATCGTGCTCACAGGCATAAGCCAGCAACCGGCCCCGGACACTATCTTGAGGCGCGTCACATAGTTGCTCAACAAAAGTACCAAGAGCGCCGTGGTTGACGGAACGTATCATCATCTTAACTGGCCCCACCGATGCCGGCGTCATGGAGATATTCCTAAACCCAAGGCCGATAAGCGCCATAGCCTCCAGAGGGTAGCCTGCAATTTCACCACATAAAGAAAGCGGAACATTATATTGGCGACAGGACAGAACAATTTGACGCAACATGCGCAACACGGCAGGATTAAGTGGATCATATCGGTTTGATACTTTGATGTTACCACGGTCGCTGGCAAACAAAAATTGCAATAGATCATTACTGCCAACGGAAACAAAATCTACAAGGGGCAACAATGTGTCTAACTGCCAAACCAACGCCGGCACTTCTAGCATGACTCCCACGCGAATCTCATCCGGACCCTGACGGCCAAACCGGACCATACGCTCTTGCTCCACATTTACCAACGCCCGCGCGCGTTTGAACTCTTCAACAGTGGAAATCATAGGAAACATAAGCCGCAACTTATGCCCCCGCGAAGCCATCAACAAAGCGCGTAATTGATAGCGCAACAAAGCCGGACGATCCAACGCCATACGAATAGCCCGCCAGCCCATCATGGGATTTTCTTCCTGAACGGCTTCCATATAGGGCAGAATTTTATCGCCCCCCGCATCAAGAGTCCTGAACACCACCGGCCGTGTTCCGGCAACCCCCAACACCTGCCTATAAAGATCTGCCTGAGATTTAAGACGTGGTAAGGTAGACGCTATCATGAACTGAAGCTCCGTGCGAAATAAACCAATACCCCCCGCACCGGATGCCTCCAAAAGAGGTAACTCAACAAGTAAGCCTGCGTTAATATTGACGTCTATGTCCACACCATCCAGGGTGATGGCAGGTTTATGACGATGTGCGCGATACCGCGCCTGACGGCTAGCCTGTAGCCGCACTTTATCTGCATAGGCAGCTATAATATTTTGATCCGGGTGAATATAAACTTCACCCGCGTCACCATCCACAATGATGGCCGACCCAGATTCGGTCATGAGCAGAATATCTTTGGAGCGCCCGACAATAGGAATACCCAACGCGCGCGCTACAATGGTGACATGAGCACCCCGTGCGCCCTCTTCCAACACCAATCCACGCAACCGCTCGCGGTTATAACTCAACAATTCTCCCGGCCCCATATTGCGAGCGATGACGATAGCATCTTCCGGTAATTCCTCCTCGCTGGCCGTGATGGGTAAGCCACTCAAATGACGCAACAACCGATTTGCTAAATCCTCCAAATCATGAAGCCGCTCCCGTAAATAGGGATCCGTTTGACGCCGAAATCGCGCCCTGATATCGCCCCGAACCCGCTCTACAGCAGCTTCCGCCGTCAATCCCGTACGCACCGCCTCCCGCAACCGGTTGCGCCAGCCACGATCATGAGCAAACATGCGATACGCCTCCAGAATATCCCGATGCTGACCTGCATGAGATAAATCCTCCATGGCCAACATGCGATCCGTAAAGCCCTGCAAGTCGTTAATGGCATCCTCAAGGCGCTTAAGCTCAACATCCGTATCTTCCGCAATAAGAGCATCAACCAACACGCGAGGCTCATGCAACACCACATGACCAAGAGCTACACCACCAGCAAAAGATACCCCCCTAATATGCTCCGTATGCGCTTGAGCATCCCGACCCGATAACCCAACCTCTTCAACTAAATGGCTGGCTACTACCAATTCTGCAAGCACCATGGAGATGGTTTGCAAATCCTCCAACATCTCCTCACTATAAATGCGCTCCTCACGGTTTTGCACCACCAGGACCCCAATTACCCGCGCCGCCCGCAATATGGGAACCCCCATCAAGGATTTATATTTCTCTTCTCCACTTTCAGGCTGATAAGTAAATTTAGGATTGCTCTGCGCCTCGGCCAGATTTAACGGGCGTGCATGAAGAGCAATATCCCCAACAAGCCCCTCGCCAAACGCCAGAGTAATCTTATCTACTACGCCGGGCTTAAGCCCACAGGTAGCTCTTAGAACAAGATTCTCCGGCTCCCCAACAAGATAAATGGAGCATACATCCACCCCTATGTGGGCGGTAATTAACTGGGCGGTCTGATCAATACGCGCGCGCCCCGTTTCATCACCTGCCATAATACTGCGCAACCGACGCAATAAATCTCGCGTGCTTACAATCGTAGATTGCATAGCGTGCGCAGAATCGCGAAGAGAAGAAACCATAACAACGCTCTTTCGATCCTAAGCTCCGTCAAGCCCATACGCCGTATGTAGCGCCCTCACAGCAAGCTCGGTATATTGCTCCTCAATAAGAACACTAATCTTTATTTCAGAGGTAGAAATAACCTGAATATTGATACCTTTGTCCGCCAATGCCCGAAACATCCGCAAGGCAGAACCCGCATGACTGCGCATACCAACCCCTACCACTGAAACCTTAGCAACATCTTCAGCGCTGATTATTTTCCGATAGCCAAGAGCATCCCGACAGTTCTCCATAATCTTCAATGCTTCCGGCAAATCATTGCGAGACACGGTGAAGGTTACATCGGTTTGCTCACCATTCTCCGAAACATTCTGAACAATCATATCCACATTGATACCGACGTCAGCGAGAGGATCAAAAATATCCGCCGCCACCCCCGGCTTGTCTGCTACCTGCACAAGGGTAATTTTTGCCTCATCATGCGCATACGTAATACCGCTTACAATTTCTTGTTCCATAATTTTATCCTCACCGCATACTAAAGTACCGCTAAATGGAGAATCCCCTTCTTCGGGAGACGCAAAGCTAGAACGCACACAAAGTTTGATATCATGCGCCATGGCCAATTCAACCGACCGCGTTTGCAGGACTTTGGCTCCCAGAGAGGCCATTTCCAGCATTTCTTCATACGTAACTCTATCAATCTTGCGGGCCGATACAACCATACGAGGGTCAGCCGTGTATACACCTTCAACATCGGTATAGATATCGCATCGGTCTGCGCCCAATGCGACCGCCAGCGCCACAGCGCTGGTATCAGACCCGCCGCGACCCAATGTAGTAATACGATTATCGGGCCCCACCCCCTGAAAGCCCGCTACAACCGGCACTTGTTTTTGTGCGAGTCTCTCATTGAGGTGCGTTATATCAATATTTTCAATTCGAGCCGCCCCATGAACGCCACTTGTTATGATCGGTACCTGCCAACCAAGCCATGAGCGTGCCGCAATGCTATTGTTCTGCAATATCATTACTAGCAGACCGGAGGTTACTTGTTCTCCGGTAGACACAACCGCATCATATTCGCGGGCGTCATGAATTGTAGCCGCCTCGCGGGTCCAGTTGATGAGTTGATTGGTCACCCCCGCCATAGCCGAGACGACCACCGTTACTTCATGTCCGGCTTCAACCTCTCGGCCAACATGAGCTGCCGCATGACGCAACCGCTCCATATCCGCAAGCGACGTACCGCCGAACTTTAGAACCAGTCTGGCCACAATTTATCTTTACCTCCTGACAGGCCGAAATCCCTGACAGAAACTGATTTCCGGCAGAGGCTAAAACAATCTTACTACTTAAAAAGTGAGGGGGGTTGGCTTTGTTGCACAACTCTTGATACGCTTAATGGATACACTGAAATCTTGCTTCAGGCAAGAGAGCCTCTAGATTTACCCTGTATTTATGGAAAAACCCCCTCTTTCTCGTTTAACCATGACCACCTCTCCACCCAACCCCAGCACCATTGATAAAACGGAAATTGCCCGTTTTGCAGCTATGGCGGATACGTGGTGGAATCCGAAGGGTAAGTTTCGGCCTCTTCATATTTTTAATCCTGTGCGTCTTAATTTTATTCGGAAGCAGGTATGTGCTCATTTTGGGTGTGATGAGACAAGCCTTCGTCCTTTCGAGGGCTTGTCGTTTTTGGATATTGGTTGCGGGGGTGGTCTGGTGAGTGAACCCATGACGCGTCTTGGTGGACGGGTTACGGGGGTGGATGCCGGAGAATCTACCGTCATGACGGCAAAGCATCACGCAACCTCTCAAGGGCTAGAGATTGACTATCAAGCAACAACGGCTGAAGAGTTGGCATCCTCCGGTGTTTCCTTTGATGTGGTGTTGAATATGGAGGTGGTAGAACACGTAGCTGATGTGCCTTTGTTTATAGACTCATGCGCAGATTTAACAGCCCCCGGCGGCTTGATGATTGTCGCAACCCTTAATCGCACTTTGAAGTCTTTTGCATTGGCGATTGTTGGCGCGGAATATATTCTAAGGTGGTTGCCACGTGGAACCCATCAGTGGGCTAAATTTATCAAGCCTTCCGAACTATGCACCATGCTAGAAAAAACCGGTATGGATATAACTCACATCGGTGGCGTGGTGTATAACCCCCTCACAGACCAGTGGTCTGAGTCTAATGATACGGACGTTAACTACATGATGGTAGCCACTCGCCACGTTGCTTCCTGACTACAGCTTTTTGAATATCAAGGAGCGCTGATAGGTCGATCGTGGCGGAGAGAGGGAATACGCGTTCGCGCTTTGATTACCTCTTCAGGGTCAATGCGGGCGGTTATCACACACGGTGCCTGGACTCCATTCTCGTCTTCCGCCTCCGCTATAATGTCGCCCCATGGCCCTACAATCAAACTATGACCATAGGTGCGTCGTCCATCTTCATGGAGACCCGCTTGGGCGGGCGCAAAGACATAACAACCCGTTTCAATCGCCCGCGCCCGCAATAAAATATGCCAGTGGACTTTTCCTGTCTCTTCAGTAAAAGCCGATGGAACGCTTAAAAAATCCGCACCTGCCTGAGCCAACATGCGATAAAGGCCGGGGAAGCGCACATCATAACAAACCGTCATCCCTACCCGCCCCCAAGGCAAGGCAGAAATAACAGCCTTATCGCCCGCATCATAAGAGTTGGATTCACGATAAACACCACTGTTCTCCAAATTAACGTCAAACATGTGGATTTTGTCATAACGAGCTGCAATGTCGCCCTCCGGGGTTACCAGAAAAGAACGATTACAAGCACGGCCCGCCTCGTTTTTAATTGCCAACGACCCCACCAAAAGCCATACACCATGATGACGCGCCCGCTCCCGAAAAACCTCCAATGACCGACTTGCCTCTTCAGGAGCCAGCGCCACATACAGCGCATCTCTGTCACGCTCCATCAACGCAGTCATCTCCGGTGTCATGATAAAATTCGCCCCTTGTAAGGCGGCTTCGTCAACTAAATGACAGCAGATCTCTATATTGGCATCTTCATTACGTCCACTACAGAGTTGAACGCAAGCCGCCGTAAATCCGACACCACCCTCTAAAGAACTTGCCATTATCTCTCTATCCCCAAAATAGCATCCAGTTTCCGTTCTTCATCAAGACGGTGAAGGGCATCACTATCCCCAACATAAACACCATCAACAAAAACCTGCGGCACCGTATGACGACCACCAGCGCGATGCATCATCTCTTCTCGCAAAGCGGGGTCACTGTTCACATCTATATTCCGAAATGATACACCCTTGCTCTCCAAAAGCATGCGCACTCGCACACAAAACGGACACCATGGTGTTGTGTAAATCTCAACATCAGCCATGTCATTACTCATTATTATCTTGCTATCTTATAACGTATCTATCAGCGCCTGTCATACTGGTATGCTCTTAAATGCGGGGCTATCCCTCCCCTCGCGCAACCCGCGCCAGAGTGAGAACATCCACCCGACCTGCTCCGGCGCGCTGTAGAGCACGCGTAGCTGATGCAAGAGTAGCCCCGGACGTCAAAACATCATCCACCAACACAAAAGCGGAACCCTTAATGCGCGCCTCCGCCCCCAATGAAGGCGCAAACGCTCCCACCATATTGCGATGACGAGCCGCCACCGATAACCCTATCTGACTGCGGGTCGGGCGTATCCTCTCCAGCATATCCACCGCTAACTCAACACCACTTTCACGGCTTATCACCCGAGCAAGTTCTACCGCCTGATTAAACCCTCTCTGACGCAAACGCCTAACATAAAGCGGTACTGGAACGATATAATCAGCATCCGACAAGAGGTCATGGCCTGCGCGTGCCATCCAACGCCCAAACGCACGAACACATTCATGGCGGCCACTATACTTAAACCGTCCGACAAGCCGTTGAACCAGAGGGGTATACACCATAACGGAGCGAGCCTGTCTCCATGGCGGTGGATGGGCAAGGGCTGAAGGATCTACCGCACCCACCCCATGGTTATGGGCGAACGGCAACCCTGTAACAGCGCACAAGGGCTCATCAATAAAGCGTATCTCCTGCCAGCACGACCCACACAAAGATCCCTGAACCGTCAACTGGGCACGGCATCCCGGACACAAGGGCGGTAACAGAACATTCACTACAGATTGCATCCATAGTGTAAACCTCCCGCTTTTTTTGCCGCTTTCAAGCGCCCATGCCATCTATGCCCACCCCTGCGTCTTAACACTTAAGTACCATCATGCCATAGTACGCTCATGGGTGCATTGTCTTCTACAATTGGTACTCCGGTTATTTTTGACCGAATTCTCGCCCGACATCATCGAGCGCGGGCAGCAAAAGAACTGGAAAAATACAATTTTCTAGAGCGACGCGCCGTCCATGATTTGTCCGAACGTATTCAAGCCACCAATCGCCACTTCACTACAGCTTTACAATGGGGCGGTACGCTCTGCTCACTTGATGCAACACCGGCGACCTTAAAAATAAAACATCTCATCCATGCCGACAGTGCTGAGGCCTTGCTGAAAGACCGACCTCTCGCGTTCACAGGTGATGAAGAACATTTGCCCATAGGGGATAATGGTTTTGACCTCATCGTAAGCGTTTTATCCCTGCACAAAGTAAACGACGTCCCCGGGACGCTTATTCAAATCAACCGAGCCTTACGTCCTGATGGTTTGTTTTTAGCCGCCCTGCTTGGTGGCAACACTCTTGATGAGTTACGACACTCCCTAACGGCAGCAGAGGCAGAAATCACCGGTGGTGCCAGCCCCCGCATAAGCCCGTTTGCCGATGTGCGGGATATGGGGTCTCTTTTGCAGCGCACAGGTTTTTCCTTACCAGTGGTGGATGTGGACCATCTTACCGCCCACTATGACACTATGACGTCCCTCATGAAAGATTTGCGCGGCATGGGAGAAGCCAACAGCCTCACAAGCCGTCGCCGTGTACCCACACGCCGCACCGTACTAACCCGCGCGGATGATATTTACCGTGATTATTTTGGGCTGCCCGATGGGCGGCTACCGGCCCAGTTTGACATATTATATCTTACCGGCTGGTCGCCCCATGAAAGCCAACCCCGCCCCCTTAAACCCGGGAGTGCACGTCTCTCTCTTACTCAGGTGCTACCGGACAACACTCCTTCAGATAGATAGTCTGTTCAGTAATCGCTCTACGATAGAAGTATTTGCAGGCAACATATCCCAATCTGATAGATTTTCCTGTGCAACCCACGACAAATCTTGCCCCTCCATAGGCTGAACCACACCAGACCACTGCCGACATACATAAACCAGCATAAGAAGATGAAAATCACCATAATCATAGCTGACAAACGTCAGGGCTTCCAGAAAAGACGGGTCAATGTTTATGCCGAGCTCTTCATGGAGTTCACGGACGATCGCCTGCTCCGGCGTTTCTTCCGTATCAATTTTGCCGCCTGGCAGCTCATACAGGCCCGCAAAAGACCTCCCCGCCGGGCGCTGGGCCAACAACACCCGCCCTTGCTCATCAATTAAGGCGCATGCCACAACAAGTAGTACTCTCATAGGCCGGATTTCATCTCAAGAACGATAATCAGCGTTAATAGAAATGTAGTCATGAGTTAAATCACACGTCCAGACAGTAGCCTCGCCCTTGCCCACACCAGCATCTACATGAATATCAATCTCTGCCTTCTTCATGTGCCGGGCGACAGGAGCCTCTTTGTACCGGCTTACTCTCTGACCGCGCCGGGCAATCGTAATGCCACCGATAGAAATCACTATGCGCTCCTGCCGCAAAGGCTCTCCCGCCTTGCCCGCTGCCATAACAATACGACCCCAATTTGCATCCTCCCCCGCTATCGCCGTCTTAACCAATGGTGAATTAGCAATGGAAAAGGCGATCCGCCGGGCAGAAACTTCAGAACGTGCACCGCTTACCTTCACCGTAATAAACTTACGCGCCCCCTCACCATCCCGCACGACCTGCTGCGCTAAATCCTGCATCAATGACTCCAACGCTTCCCTAAAACTGCGCAAGCGTGGGTCTGATGCACGGGTCGGCAGGGGCTTTGCAGAGCGCACCGCACCGGTAGCACACAACAACACACTATCGTTGGTTGAGGTATCGCTATCTACCGTTATGGCATTAAAACTATCTTTCACAGCCTTTTTAAGAAGACTCCGCAACACTGAGGCAGACAGGGCGGCATCTGTAAAAACAAAACCAAGCACTGTCGCCATGTCAGGCGCTATCATGCCCGAACCTTTGGTGATGCCATTAAGAATAACCGTCTGCCCATCTATTTCAGCCCGACGGGTAGCCCCCTTGGGATATGTATCCGTAGTCATAATGGCACGAGACGCCTGCTCCCACGCCACCGCCTCTGGTCTCTTCCAAGCCTGTTTCATAGCTGCAACAAGCGGCGCTACCTCCAGTGTTTCCCCAATCACGCCAGTAGACGCGACCAATGCTTCATCAGCCCTACCCCCCACAAGACTTGCCGCCACTGCAGCCATTTTCTCAACACAATCCCTGCCGGAGGCACCTGTAAAAGCATTAGCATTGCCTGCGTTCACCACCAACGCACGCGCCCGTCCTCTTGCTACAACCTGACGACACCATGAAACCGGAGCCGCCACCGTTGCCGATTTAGTAAAAACGCCCGCTATTTTCGTCTCAGGTTCCAGAGATATAAGCAGAAGAGTATCATCACGCTTCTTCTTGCTCCCAGAAACCTGCGCTGTGCCTATCATCACTCCGGACACCGCAGGCATAGAAGGAAACCGCCGCGGAGCCAAAGGGGAAACAGAACGGTTAGATTTGGTACTCATAGAAAACTCCTCCGAGACGGAATACCCCCAACGCGCCACGCAGGCAGGCCCGGCAAGACGTTAAAGGGTTTTGTGTAAAATACGGTAAATTTACGCAATAAGTGTTGACACTTCGTCCCTCTGATTTGGCCGCCTCAGGGGATCGGGGGCTTCTGGTTGGGAGCCACCTAGTTGGGGGCGTTGGGTAGACCGTGATGGGGGATGGGCTGTGGTTGGGAGGCTCCCGGTTGGTGCACCGGGGTGGGGGGTGTCCCGGACTGAGGGGATCTGTGGTTGGGGGGCAGCCGATTAGCCGCCTCCCTGACCAACGCCTGCCAGACCGGGAAGGGTTACCTCATATTTGTCCCGCAATTCTTCAAGCCGCTGAGTCCCCTTTTCGCGCGCGATAACCTGTTTCACCTGCGCCTTTACAGCATCATACGCAGGAGGGCTCGACAGGCGTTCACCATCCATCTTGATGATGTGCCACCCAAAACCCGTCTCTACCGGCTCAGATATTTCACCAATATCCAGAGCAAAAGCGGCCTCGGCAAAAGCAGGGTCAACCGATTCTCTGGAAATCCATCCGATGCGTCCCCCGTTGGTACCCGCATCATCAATCGATCTTTCTTCTGCCACTA
The DNA here is from genome assembly GCA_036881865.1 of Parvularculales bacterium. Classification (NCBI taxonomy): domain Bacteria; kingdom Pseudomonadati; phylum Pseudomonadota; class Alphaproteobacteria; order Parvularculales; species Parvularculales bacterium. Next base: position 32,360 of record JBAJNM010000013.1, read on the forward strand.
TGGTAAAGGACTCGCCTGAACGAACATCCGCCAACGCCGTTTGCGCATCGGCCTTTGATGACAACAGAATATGCTGGACGCTCACTTCCTCCTGAGGTTCAAAATTCTTAATTTCCGCATCGTACCGGGAACGAACTTCATCTTCACCGATTTCATCCGCTACCTTGCGCTCCAGATACAGGTCATACAAAACGCGCTCCTTGTAATATCCCATCCGCCGGTCAAAATCCGGATCGGACTCGAGACCGCCTCCGGTTGCCTCCATAGAAACAATCCGGCGGCTAACGAGATAATCGATAACGGCCCCCAACCGCGCCTGCGGTTGAAGATTAACCAGCACCGGCCCCAATTCCTCCTGCGCCAACCTGATATCCATATCGGTGACGACACTATCACCAACGGTGGCGATAGTTCTTTCACCCGCCGGTGCGCTCTGTGCCCGAACGGGCGTTATCCCGCCAACGAGCCCGCCAACAAGCATCGTCACCACCAACAAGCCGGCGCAACGTGAAACCGTGCCACGCCATGCAAAAAGCAAGGGGGCAAAAAATGAAAATGTCATCCTTGAACCTCAAATATCAAAAAAACCTCCGCCATTATGGCTACGGAGAACCAAAAAACAAGAGAAAATCACCACAACCCGCCAGAAACACACAGAGACCAAAAGAGGCCACAAGAGGCCACCGGAAACTTTTGTGCATACCCGTTCACGAAACCCTGTGAGCCATACCTCATCCGTCCTGCTTTCCGTTCCCCCTGCCTCCGGCCTTCATCAACCTGCATCGACTTGCATTCACCCGCTACTACCATAATATAGGTATATGGGAACACTGCTTTGGTTTCTTTCAGGGTGCGGGCTTATACCCATATGCCAGCGCTTATATACCAGAAATAAATATCAGGAATTAACACCATGGCCTTGCTGGACGATTTCGTCAGGCGATTTTTCTCCGCCTCGCCCGAGCGCAAGGTAAAGTCCTATCTGGCCCGTGTGGACCGTATCAACGCTCTGGAGGACGAGTATCAGGCCCTTGACGATGCGGCCCTGACCGCCAGGACCGGTGACTTCAAACAACGATTAGCCGAAGGCGCGTCCCCGGACGACATACTGCCGGAGGCTTTTGCTACGGTACGCGAGGCCGCAAGGCGCACTCTGGGTCAACGTCATTATGACGTGCAGCTCATCGGCGGCATGGCGCTCCACGAAGGCCGGATTGCCGAGATGAAAACCGGCGAAGGTAAAACTCTGGCATCCACTCTGCCGGTTTATCTAAACGCGCTGACAGGACTGGGTGTTCATGTGGTGACGGTGAATGATTATCTGGCACAGCGCGATGCCGAATGGATGGGCCAGATCTACCGGTTTTTAGGTCTTGAGGTCAGATGCATTCTTCATGAGATGAGCGATGAAGAACGCCGCGCCGCCTATCATGCCGATATTACCTACGGCACCAACAATGAATTAGGTTTTGATTATTTACGCGACAATATGAAATATCAAATCGACGATATGGTGCAGCGTGACCATGTATTTGCCATTGTTGACGAGGTGGACAGTATCCTGATTGATGAAGCGAGAACACCTCTTATCATCTCCGGTCCGGTGGAAGGTCAACAGGACCTTTATACAAAAACAGACATGATTATTCCGGATTTAACGCCGGACGATTATGAGCTGGACGAAAAAAACCGCACCGTCTCCCTGACGGAACAGGGAACGGAACATGCCGAGCAACTCCTTACCGATACGGGCCTCATAGAAGGAGAGTCGCTCTATGACGTAGAGAATGTCTCTGTCGTTCATCATCTTAATCAGGCGCTTCGTGCCCATACCCTGTTTCAGAAGGATAAGGATTACATCGTCAAGGGTGACCGGGTGGTCATTATCGATGAATTCACCGGACGCATGATGGAAGGCCGCCGGTATGGCGATGGCCTGCACCAGGCGCTGGAAGCCAAAGAAAAGGCAGAGATACAACCCGAAAACCAGACGCTGGCCTCTATTACCTTCCAGAACTACTTCCGGCTCTATAACAAGCTCGCAGGCATGACCGGTACGGCGGCAACCGAGGCGGAAGAGTTCATGGATATTTACGGTCTGGACGTCGTAGAAATTCCCACCAATGTTAACGTCCAACGCGACGATCAGGATGATGAGATTTACCGGACCGCCAAGGAAAAATATGACGCCATTCTGGAACTCATCAGGGATTGCCATACGCGCAAGCAACCTATTCTGGTGGGCACTACCAGTATTGAAAAATCCGAATATCTTGCCGACATGCTCAAGAAAGCAAAAATCCGTCATACCGTCCTCAATGCCCGTTACCATGAACAGGAAGCCCATATCATCGCCCGGGCCGGTATGCCCGGTGCCGTTACCATCGCTACCAACATGGCCGGCCGCGGCACGGATATTCAACTGGGCGGCAATCCCGACATGCGTATCGAAGATGAAACCCAAAATGCCGCCCCCGAAAAGCATGACGCGATTATTAAAAGCATACAAACGGATACGGGCCGGCAACGCGAACAGGCCATGGAACAAGGCGGGCTTTTTGTTCTGGGCACCGAGCGTCATGAAAGCCGCCGCATAGACAATCAGCTCAGAGGCCGCTCGGGACGTCAGGGCGACCCCGGCACGTCACGTTTTTTCCTCAGCCTTGACGATGATCTGATGCGTATCTTCGGCTCCGACCGTCTGGACGGCATGCTTCAAAAACTGGGCCTTAAAGACGGCGAGGCCGTTGTTCATCCGTGGATTAACAAGGCACTGGAGCGGGCACAGAAAAAAGTTGAAGCCCGCAACTTCGACATCCGCAAGAACCTGCTCAAATATGACAATGTGATGAACGATCAACGCCGTGCCATCTTTGACCAGCGCCTTTCCATGATGCGCACTGATGATATCAGCGATACCATTGTTGATATGCGTCACGAACTGGTAAGCGATATGGTGGATGGGCATGTTCCCGAAAAGGCCATGTCGGAGCAATGGGACATGGATGGCCTTGAGCAGTCCATTATTGATTATTTTGATACGCTGCTTCCGGTGCGCGCCTGGGGTCAGGAAGAAGGTATTGCCGGAGAAGAAATCAAAGAACGTCTGACTGAGGCTACGGATAATCTCATGGCGGCCCGCGTGGCTCAAATCGGTGCACCGACCATGCGTCAGGTTGAAAAAGCCGTGCTACTGCAAACTCTGGACCATCACTGGCGGAACCATCTCAGTGCCCTGGACCATCTGCGACAAGTCGTCGGGTTGCGGGGCTATGGTCAGCGTGATCCTCTCAATGAATATAAAACGGAGGCTTTTAGTCTGTTTGAAGGGCTGCTTTCCCGGCTGAGAAGCGATGTCACACGTCAGCTGGCGCGGATAAAAATTTCAGCGCAGACACCGCCTCCCCAACTGGAAGACACGCCGCTTCCGGCAATGGAAGCCCACCACATTAATCCTCTCACGGGACGCGATGAAATGTCAGACAGCACGCCGGACGTACGTTCCATGCCGCCACCGGGTGTTCCAAACGCCGGCGCAATGCCGCAATCTGCGCCACAATCCGGTGCTCCAAACGCCGGAGGCGCCGCCGCACCCCCTAATGAGCCGGCCCGCTCTACCAAAGTTCCCCGCAATGCCCCCTGCCCCTGCGGGTCGGGCAAAAAGTACAAACACTGTCACGGTAAAATTGCCTGACGCCCAAGACTAAAACACCCTTGATGTTTTTAGGGGCTTATATATAAAAAGTGCCCAAAATAATTTCCCGCCAAAGTCATCCCTGCCCTCATTCCGGCCTGACCCGTACTATTTCGACGGAAGAAATCTTTTTATATCAGATAGATATATAAGGATGTTGCGATAAGGGTATTGTTGTGCCACTATTCAAACATGCTGGAAATCGCAAAATCAGATGTCCTGAGGAGCCTGAGGCGGGACAATCCATGGTGGAGCGCAGAATATGAACCACCGGCTGCCGGAGCGCAAATATACCGGGCGTATTTTTCGCGCTTTACTGAGCGGGCCCTCGATTGGGGCATAAAGCGTTCAACTATTCTCATGGGGCCGAGACGGGTCGGCAAGACCGTTATGCTTCGCCAAATGGTTGAAAACGCAATCAGAGAAGGTTTTGATGGCCGGAAGATCCTCTACGTATCCATAGACACGCCGCTTTATAGCGGCATGCCGCTCAGTCGCTTGCTTGAACTGTTTGAAGAAGAGACATCCCACAATCCGGAAGAGCAGCGCATTGTTATTTTCGACGAGATTCAATATCTCAGGGACTGGGAGGTTCACCTGAAGGTGCTAACGGACCGGTATCCGAACACACGGTTTGTGGGGTCCGGTTCGGCAGCCGCGGCACTTAAATTGAAGAGTCAGGATTCAGGAGCGGGGCGATTTACGGACTTTTTCCTGCCACCGCTGACCTTCTCAGAGTTTCTGGCCTTTCGGGAATTGGAAGATGATTTGATTGATACCCATTGGACGGGAAAATCAGTTGATTATATAACCTCCGATATTGAGCGTCTCAATAAAGAATTCATCCACTATCTGAACTTCGGGGGATATCCTGAGACAGTGCTCAACAAGAACATTCAGACTGATGTCCGGCAATTTGTGGGACGGGATGTCATAGACAAGGTGCTGCTACGCGATTTGCCAAGCCTGTATGGCATTCAGGACATTCAGGAGTTGAACCGGCTTTTTATGACACTGGCTTATCACACGGGTCAGGAGATTAGTCCGGACAGTCTGTCGCAAAACTCCGGCGTCGACAAGAAGACGATCTCCAAATATCTGGATTATCTTGAGGCTGCGTTTCTAATCGTCAGGGTCAGACGGGTTAACGAAACGGGAAAAACTTTTGCGCGGATGCGTAATTTCAAGGCCTACCTGACCAACCCTTCCATGCGCACGGCACTCTTCGCTCCGATTGAAGACGGGGATAAGCATATAGGCGCGCTTGCAGAGACGGCAATCTTCTCGCAGTGGGTTCATTCGGAAGAGGTGAATGATATCTTCTATGCGAGATGGAAGAAGGGACGTTCAACTCAGGAGGTTGATTTAGTCCACGTTGAACCGGCCACATTGAAACCGACCTGGGCCACCGAGATCAAATGGTCAGACCGCTACGCTACCGATAAATCCGGCGAACTGAAAGGCCTGTCGGAACTGGCAAAGCGCCATGCCGGTTTTCTGCTCTCAGTCAACGCAACGTCCAAGACAATGTCATGCGAGACCACGGTAGATGGTATTACGATTGAACACACCCCGTGCGCCCTCTACTGCTATACGGTCGGTAAGATCATCGCTGAGTGGGGAAGACACTAATGCGACGATTGGAGAGAAAGCCGGAGGTGCCGCCGGCCCCCCTAATGAGCCTGCCCGCTCCACCAAAGTTCCCCGCAATGCCCCCTGCCCCTGCGGGTCGGGCAAAAAGTACAAACACTGTCACGGCAAAATTGCCTGACGCCTGATGTCGGGTTTCATCAGGAATGATAAAAAATCAGGCTGGTTATAGTTTCCGGTATTAAAGAACCACGCCGGTTATCCGAATCAATAAAGACATCATCAGGGCGTCTTAAATCCGGAAATTTAGTAAAGAAATTTCTTATATTGCTCTTCCGTTTCCGCCTGTGGCTCAGGCTCACCGGTAAACCCGATCTGATCCTTCATCATCTGCCCCATGCTGGGGAGTTTATCGCGATCTATTTTGTGAGCATCCCCCCACAACTGCGACCGCATCAGCGCTTTGGCGCAATGGATATAGGCTTCGACAACTTCAATGCAGACTACCGTTCTGGGCAATTTGCCTTTTGTAATAAATCTTTCCCGCAATTCTTTTTCTACCGAGATTGTAGCCTTACCATTAATCCGGAGTGTTTCATTGACACCAGGGATTAAAAACAACAATCCTACGCCCGAGTTTTTCAAAATATTCTCAAAACTATCCAGCCTGTTATTTCCGGGCCAGTCCGGCAGTAATAGTAGCCGGTCACTTTCCACAGCAACAAAGCCAGGGGTACCACCGCGAGGTGTAGAGTCACAAAGTTCATCTTCGCCATAAGTAGCCATGACCATGAAAGGCGACATGCTAATAAATTTGCGCATATGACCATCCAGTTTTGACAACTGTTTCAGGTCTGCGCCTTCTACTAGCGGCGGATATAACGCCCGGAGTTCTTCAACTGATTTTATCGTATTCATTTGTGATCTCCTGTAAGGATCATTACCGCAGAAATATCTGGTCCGGAGTTTTCCGGCCACGCTTTATGTTTTCTTCGGAATCCTGTGGTACCAGTGTCAATTGTACACTTTTTTACACTTTCCAAAACAATTTGAGAGAGCGTAAATTTTACGCACCTAAAACAATAATTTATGGATCTGTGAGTAAAACTTAATTGTTTTGTAGACAGGTTAAGTGAAAATCAGACAAAATTAAAGATTACTTACAAGGAGGATTAATCATGAGCAAACCGAGTCCCTTTACCGTCGCCATATCCGATGAAACCTTATCGGGTATTTATGAGCGTGTTGCGTCTTACCGCTGGCATGAGATGCCGGACATCGAGGACGGGCAAGACCGCTGGGCCTACGGCACAGACATGACCTACCTGAAAGAGTTGTGTGCCTATTGGGTCAAAGACTATGACTGGCGGCGGGGAGAGGCTTTGCTCAACCGGTTTTCTCACTACCACGCACCGGTTGACGGGACGGACATTCATTACATTCTGGAGCCGGGGTCGGGTGATGATCCCCGCCCCTTAATTATTACACACGGCTGGCCGGGGTCGGTATTCGAGTTTGCCGGTGTGATTGAGCAACTGGCTCATCCGGAGCGCTTTGGCGGACGCGCGGAAGACGGGTTAACCGTGGTTGCTCCCTCGTTGCCGGGTTACGGTTTTTCGGCAAAGCCGCCGCGTCCCGTAGGCCCGCGCCACACGGCTCAACTATGGGACAAATTAATGAGAGAGGCGTTGGAGTTTGATCGCTATACCGCCCAGGGGGGAGATTGGGGGTCTATTGTCTCCAGCTGGCTGGGCTATGAACATGACCCCGAACATGGCGGGGGATGTGAGGCCATACACCTTAATATGTATAGCCTGCGGCCTCATGGCGTGAGCCCCGAAACTGACGAAGAACGCCAATGGGCGGAAAAAGCCGCCCTCACCCTTCAGATGGAAGGTGCTTATTTGCAGCTACAGATGACCAAGCCGCAAACTTTATCATACGGCATGATGGATAGTCCGGTCGGGGTAGCGGCATGGATTATTGAGAAGTTCAACACATGGAGCGATACGCGTGGAGACGATGGCAAATCTTTTATTGAAAACGCCTATTCAAAAGACGCGCTACTGGACAATATAATGGTGTATCTGGTGACGGAGACCTTCAACACGGCTACGTGGTTTTACCGGGGCATGATGGAGGAAGGTGGTGTTACCATGGCCGACGGTCAACGTGTGACAGTGCCTACGGGGGTTGCCTATTTCCCTTATGAGTTCATCACCTTTCCGCCCCGCCGCATGATGGAGGCCGGATATAACATTACCCGCTGGACGGAGTTTGACCGGGGCGGACATTTTGCCGCCATGGAAACCGGCTCCCTGTTTGCCGGGGACGTATTGGCCTTTGCGCGGGAGTTATCCTAACTCAAGTTATTTAGACGGGAGAAAGCCTTTTATATCAGATAGATAAATAAGAGCGTTACGATAAGATCAATGCTGTGATACTATTTCAACATGTTAGAAATCGCAAAATCAGATATCAAAAATATCCTGAGCGGCAATTACAAAACATCATTTACGTATTTTCACAACATTCATGAGAGGGTTTCCCTATGAAGAAAGTTATATTTACCGTAGCAATGCTTGTTGCGTCTACCCTGGCTATATCAACCGGTGCAATTGCCCAAACAGCTTCAGAAATGAAGAGAGGAAATATCAACCCATTTACACAATGCGGTATCGGTGGGGCAGTTTTCCCGAATGTACCCGTCGCTGCGGCTATCTCCAATGTTATCTGGGACATAGGTACAACGGCTTCTTCCTCCATGGTTTTCTCACCACAAACGTGTTATGGCAGAAGGCTAGAAGCGGCCGTGATTATCAATAAAACCTTACCTGAATTGGAAAAAGATATCGCCATGGGTGAGGGTGAATATTTGACAGCACTGACAAGCACCATCAATTGCGACGGCATGACATCTTATAAGTTCAATGCCAACTTGCGTGAAGCCTATTCTGATGTCACTCTGGACGTGACCTATGATAGTAAGTCTCATGTACAACGCGCCAGTGACATGTATGACACCGTCAGGCTAGTCACTTCCGAGTTTGAAGGTTGTAGTACCATTCTCTAATCAAGATGCAATGTAACCTTGTCAACACAAGGGTAAAAGGCCACCTGATATGTTTGGTGGCCTTTTTCTTTCTGTGCCTTACTGCCAGAGTAGCGGAGGCTTTTCCGCAAAGCGTGCACTTTGACAGATTAAACTCAGAGGCATCTGAGCATTGGCAGACGCTAAATTATTATCATCAAACGAGTGATGATCTCTATATTTCAGAAATTGTTAATAGTGAATTTTTTCTCTCCCCTGAAGGTGCGCACAACCCTCAGGCTGAGCTCGAAGCTTTCGTGCAACTACTTGAGCAGTCAAAGTATGATAAAACAGCCCGTCTGCGTCTGTGCGACTTCCCGGCCCGCATACGTTTTGTCAAAAAGCACCTTGTACCCCACGCCTCCTTCCCCCAGCCAAGTTGCGAAGAGTATCTAAGAAAAAACCGGCCCGATAAAATCACCTCCATTTCACTGGTCTATGCCAGCGGATATTATGACAATCCTGCTTCCTATTTTGGGCATGCGCTTATTAGGCTGAATTATGACAATCTGCCCATCAATCAGACATCTTTGGATTCAGGCATTAATTATGGTGCGAGCCTGCCCAATGACGTATCGATGATTGCCTATGTTGCCAAGGGTTTAACCGGGGGTTTTACGGGCAGTTATCAACGCAACAATCACTTTATCCACGGGCATCATTATACAAACAGGGAAATCCGGGACCTGTGGGAGTATCGGCTAAATCTTACCCCTGAAGAGCAACGTTTTGTAGTCGAGCATAGTTGGGAAATCCGCCACGCAAAGTTCCGCTATTATTTCTTTAATGATAATTGTGCACACCGCATAGCACGTATGATTAACATGGCAACCGGTAATCATCATTCAGACAACTCGCATGGATTCTGGATGATGCCGATGCAGGTGGTTAGAGGCACCATAAGCCGCAATAACATGGCAAGTAAAACGTTCATCGCAGAAGAAATATACCACCCCTCTTTGCGCAAGAGATTTACAGACCAATACGAATATTTACCATCTGATAAACAACATCAACTGATCAACTTTTTAGGCAGTTCTCAAACCGTAAGAGAAGAAAAAATAAACGCGCTAAACCCCGAACTACGACTTCTGGCGTTGGATTATCTAGATCTGCAAATTGCACGACAAACGATCAAAAGCAAAGACAAAGACAAGATGCACTCGCTACAAACTCAACGCTCCTTTCTGCTACGTTCCTTAATGACAGAACCCGCCGAACATGTTGTCAGAGACGCTTATGATACACGAACGCCTAACTCGCCACTTGATTCCAATGCCGTCTCTTCCTTACGCCTGACTGTCGGCATGCGGGATAGTGAAAGTTTTGCACGCCTCGGCTATCGTATTGCCAACAATGATTTTCTGACTGCTCCCAACCCCGGGCAGGAAGCCTCCACTTTCATTGTCGCCGATATGGAAACGGAGTTAAGTGATGACTCCATTGAATTCCACAAATTCACCTTGCTAGATTTGAAAAACATCAACACCAACCCGCTTCCCTTAAGCCTGACAGGCGAGTTCTCATGGAGTTTCAAAATAAACTATGCCGCACGTAACAACCTCTGCACAGACTGTAAACGCTTCAATCTGGAAGGGGGTATTGGCACCGCGACAAGACTCAACCAATATATGATGCTTTATGGCCTGACAGGTATCAACCTCCATAACCGCAGCAACGACAATGAAGAACCATTTTCCAGTTTCTCTGAACTGGGAGTGGTGCTTTATGTGAATGAGTATATCAGAGCGACTCTTACTTCCCATTATGAATATGACCCACTTGAAAACAGGGACTGGAAGTTATTCAAAGCCAACGCAAGCTATGACATACGCAAAAACAACGACATACGATTCAGTGTAGAAAGCGATCTACATAACACTACTGCGCTGGTCAGCATAGGGTATTATTTTGATTAGGGCCGGTTACAATATTATCCAGTACTATTTCACATAACTTACATTGCAACAAAAAATCCGGCACCGCATTACCCGCCGGACGGAGTTTGACCGGGGCGGACATTTTGCCGCCATGGAAACCGGCTCCCTGTTTGCCGGGGACGTATTGGCCTTTGCGCGGGAGTTATCCTAACGCGGACTATTTCGACGGAAGAAAGCCTTTTATATCAGATAGATGAATAAGAGCGCTACGATAAGATCAATGCTTTGATACTAATTCAACATGATCCCGACCTAACTGCCGGGAAACCGGATTATCCCAGGTCAGCACAGAAATGTGGGTGATCGGGGGAATGGTTAATAGTGAAGATAGAGGCTATTGTTAACAGGCGTGACTTATAGTATTCACGTGCCGGGGGTTCCCGAATCCCCTCACAAATCAGGTAAAACTCCTTCGCCGGATGTGGTTCGGTGTGTATTCCAGCCCCGGAACCCGGTGTGGTGTGGAGGGGAATTGAAAACAACCCCCCAAATCTGTATCATTTTCTGAAAAGCGGATGGCACAGACGATATGATTGTTGAAACTAAAGGAAAACAGAAAATGACATACCCCCGAATTTCTTTGATTATTGCCATCATAGCGCTGGTTATTTCAACTTTTTCCCTGTTAAGAACACCATCCGAAACAGGCATGACCGCCAGCGTTTCTCCGCCGCCGCTACTTGCCAACACAAGTGCTGAATTCAATACGGAAAT
>JBAJNM010000014.1 GCA_036881865.1 Parvularculales bacterium
GGGTTTTTATGTTTTAACAGGCTCCCAAGAACGGAGGGGGCTATAGGTTGAGCTATGGTTTCACGGGGGGCGGGGGTGTCCATCCATGGTACGCGGGGAAGAGAGGTTGTCGCATCACGAGTCGGTTGAAAATCAGAAGGTGTAGTGCTTTGTTTGCTCTCAAGACGCCAAATTGTTGCGCCATTATTATCTGTAGTTTGCCACTCTGGTTTTTCAAGAGCCTGTTGTGCCATAGCGTACCAGCTGTCTTTAGGAGGGCTGTTGGATCTCTTGTTAGTGAAGCCGCCGATATAAAGTTGATCTCTGGCGCGGGTGAGAGCTACATAAAATAACCGCCGGTATTCATCATTGCGTTTTTTTTGTCTCTCGTTTTTTAACTGTTGGATAGGTTCGCAGTTGTGCCCTCCCCACAGCAAGACAGAGTGCCATCCACTATGGGCCTCAAGAATCGGTGATTCCTGTGTGCCGTGCGGAGTATCACAGCAATCCGGTAGCATAACAATGTTAGCCTCAAGACCCTTAGCGGCATGAACGGTCATAATTCTAACCTCACCACGACCATGGTCCATATCTCGTTTTATTTCTGTAGGTGCGTTAGACATCCAATGCAAAAAGCCTTGCAATGATGAGCCGTTGCGGCTCTCATAATCAAGAGCCAGCGATAAAAACTCATCAATCGGGTCTTCTGCATCCGGACCCAAACGGGCGAGAATCTTGCGCCGTCCTCCTTGCACTGACAACACATCATTATAAAAGTCAAAGGGCGATACCATATCCGTGCGGGCCAAAAGATGCTCAAGTTCTGTTCTCACTTTAGAAAACTTATCATTGCTTGATGCCATAGTCCCAAGATTATTCCACAAAGAGCCGGGGCGATTATGAGCGATCGTGTAGAGATCATCCTCATCAAGCTCAAACAAAGGACTTTTCAAAACACACGCCAAAGTTAAGTCATCTTCGGGTAATAAGACAAAAGCCCCCAGTGTCATCAAATCCATAACCGCTATTTGGTCTGTCATTACCATGCGATCAGCGCCCGCTACAGGAATATTCTGGGTTTTGAACAGACGTAGCATTTCATCTACCAGCAAGTTTCCTGATCGTTTGCGCACCAAAATTAAAATGTCACCCGGCGTAATGGGTCGCCCCTGCGAGGGCAGTGGGGTTTTGTCGTCAAGCCAGCCTCGGACAATATTTACGATGCGGTGAGCTAGGCGGGTACGGGGATGGTCTGCCCGACCCGTGGAGTGCGGTACGAGGGTGGGATCGTCATCTGGTGTTTTATCGTGGGTTTCCGGCTCCCAGAGTTCCACACATCCGGCATCTTCTGCCCGTTGGGTTGTATGGTGAATATCAATCTCTGTACCGAGGCATCCTTTGATGCTGAAAATAGCATCTACAGCCTGCAAAACAGGAGATGTGGTGCGAAAAGAACGGTCAAGCTCAACAGAGTCAAAATCTTTGCCTGTATGGGGGACATGGCTGGAAAAAAAACAGCGCATTTTTTCAAACGCCTCCGGATCTGCTCCCTGAAAGCTGAAAATTGACTGCTTGTTGTCGCCAACGGCAAACACGGTGCGGTTTGTCTCGCGTGCGCTCTCACCAGAGAAAAACTCTTCTGTTAGTGCCTGCACAATATCCCATTGTAGGGTAGAATTATCTTGCGCCTCATCAACCAGAATATGGTCTAACCCGCCATCCAGCTTGTATAAAACCCACGCCGCCTGACGAGAAGTGCGCAACAAATCTACGGTGCGTAAAATAAGATCGTCATAATCCAGAAATCCGCGCTTGGTTTTGGCCCTCTCCCATGCACTAAGAGCGGCACGGGCAACAGTCAGTAGGGCGAGGCTATGTTCAGCAGTGAGGGCTCTGTTGTAACGTTCGTATAATAAACAAAGCCTCTCTTTTTCGGCCATAAGAGCATCATAGGTGGTGGCATTTTCGTTCCCTATCTTTTTTGTTGGAAATTTCTTCCGAGGCATACGATCTTTTGTGAGAAAAACATCCAGATAGGACTCCAGAGTTGCAGAGCGGTCAGGAGATTCAAAGAACAGGCCAAGTTCGGGTTTAATGTAGGCCGCTGCACGTAACTCTTTTTCTGCTTGCGGATAGGCCATTTCCTGCCGCACGGATTGAGACGTTATGGTGGATTCCAGATTAAGGGCACCGTAGATAGTTGCCCCTTTTTCATCCATAGTGCGCACAATATTGCGCTGGTCTATGAGGGTGTTAAACAAAGTGCTAAAATCTTGTTCATTGACCAAAGTGCCCAGAACACCCATGGCACGGCCTAAGGTTGTGTTTGCATCTTGAGTAGCACTAAGCAACACGGAGTTGCGCACGTCTTGCTTAAGAGCGTGAACCTCATGATCGCTTAACACCTGAAAATGTGCCGGAACGCCCGCCTCAAGAGGAAACCGCTTTAATATATGTTCGCAAAAGCCGTGGATGGTTTGGATTTTAAGCCCACCCGGTGTTTCCAGCACTCTGGCAAATAATTGCCGTGCATGAGCCAACGCTGATTCGTCAGGAAGCACACCGGTGAGAGTTTCGATGGTGCTTTTAAGGATATCGTCCGGCATCACAACCCATCCTCCCAACCGACGAAACAAACGTTCTTTCATCTCCGAAGCTGCAACACGGGTAAACGTAAGGCATAAAATTCGTTCGGGCAGTGCGTCTTTCAGCAGGAGCCGGACAATGCGGTCAATCAACACGTGGGTTTTGCCGGAGCCTGCATTGGCACTTACCCATACGGAAGTCTCTGGTGTGGAGGCACGACGTTGTTCTTGCGTGGGTTGGGGCACAGTGGTCATGAGGGGGAGTCCTGCTCCATACCGGCAGACCATTCCAGCACCCGCGCCAGATGGTCATAATCGCTGTGCCACAGGAATGATGAGGGGCGAATATGAGAGGCGTAAGGCATGTTCGGGTTGGTATATTTTTCCAAAAGAATGCGCAGCATTTGAAGCGTCTCATCTGCTAGATGATTAGCATCTATGGGTCTTGTACGATTACGAAGAGGATGTTCTTCCCCGGGTGTTTTCCCCCCGGACAATTTGATATAAACAAGTTCTTCGGTGGGATGGGGGGGTATATGCTCAAAAGCCCCATGCCTTGCCATGGCAGCTTCTAAGGGCAGTTGCGGCCTGAATCGGTGTATCACCTGAGAAGCACTTGGAATAGTACCGGTTTTATAATCATAAATAACTAACGCACCATTTTCCTGAATATTAATTTGGTCTGCGCGACCGTGTAAATGATAAACCTGTCCGGCGACATTTATTTCCATGTCACCTTTTGCTTCTACCGCAAGGTGCTTTGTGTTTTGGCGTCGTTGTGCTTCTCCCTCGGCGAACCATTCCATCGCTTGCACAAAGCGCGGCCACCAAAACGCATAAACACTTGAATGAGAAATCCCTGTCTCGACAAAAATCCGCTCGCCAATTCTTATGAGTTCCTCTAGAGCATTTTCCGGCAGGTGATCAGGAAAAAGGCGGCCAAACTCCTCCATCACATCATGGATGGCATTGCCCCGATGACGGGCATTAAGAGGCTCATCCAGAGGGCTAAGTGCACGCAAACGCAATACATACCGTGCATAAAGAGAGTAAGGATCGTAAATAAGGGTTTCTACCTCCGTTACGGAAATCCTTGTGGGCCGCACTGCCACCGGCGGTGTAGGCGCCGGTGGCTTAATGGGGCGAATGGGTTCGTCCGGTTGATCTAGGTAATGGGCATAATGGCTCCATGGCTTCGGTGTTTCTAGGGCGTGCTCGTGGCCCATGCCTGCCAGTAATATCTCCAAGCGCATCAACCAGCGAGATTTAACCGTTGGAGTTCCACCTTGCTTAAGAGCGCGGGTTATCACCACTTGTTTGGCGGCAGCTTTTTCAAAAAAATCGTGTGCTGCGAGTCCAATCCGGTGCTCCGGTGGGTCAAGGCCTAGTTTCTCTGCCATGGGACGGCTAATCCAAGGGTCAACATTTACGGTGGTAGGCCAAATGCCTTCATTTAATCCGCCCAAAATAACCAAATCGTGTGTTTGAAGTCGAGATTCTAAAACTCCTTGAATAGAAAGACGTGGGTGGCGATTATAAACACTTCTGACAACTTGAGGGCGTGCCAACTCCATCAACAAACGTCCATAAGCGTTTAGGGACAAGGGTGGTATATCGGTGCATTGTTCTAGCGCAACTTTAAGAAAGTGCGCGGTTGCCTGGCCGGCATCTCCGGCCCATAGTAGGGTAGTGCCTGTTTCCGTGTCGGTAGCGGCAAGCGCTTCAGCGGTACTAATATGCGCATGCAGCCACTGAGAAAAAGTAAGATTAGGTTCGTAGCGCACATTGCTCAATGGCTCAAAACAAGAGGCTAACTGGTTTATTAGTAAGGTGAGGTTTGTGTGCTCGCGTTCATTCTTGATTTTATTAAACGCCTGCCGTAAGCCATAAATACCTGTCGCCGGACGTACACCTCGTAGAATTCGGCGCTCCAAACGTCGGGTAAGGCGGCGTACGGATGCTCTCTTTATGCCAAGCCCGGCAAGGGGGTGTTTCAACAAAGACAAAAGAGCAACCGGTGCCCACTCTTCCTCCAGCAGAGCTGTAGTGTGACGCAAAAACACAAAAGGCGGACTGTTAACTAACGGATATCCTGCAGAATCATCAACTGATATGTTCCAACGGCGCAATTCGGCCCCAACCCGGCGCGCCAGCGTGCGATCAGGGGTAACAAGAGTTGCAGTACGTTGCGGTGTTTCCAGAGTTTCGCGCATCATTAAGGCAATAGCCACCGCTTCCTCGCGAGGGGTGGGGGTTTCTATCACCTCAAGACCATCAAGGGGATTACTAGGGGGTTCAGTATCTTCTGGCGGGTTATCTGCAAGTCGATTACGCCATGAGGCGGTGGCCTGCGCTGGTTTCATGGCTTCGCTTAACAAAACAACACGGCGGTGGACGCTACTCTCCGGCGATGCGGTCGGCCATGGGGCTACATCGGTTCTTGCAACGCCCATGGCTTCCAACAAACGCTTTAGGCTACATTGGGGATGGTCAGGACCGATGCTGTCCCAACTGTCATCGTCCATCATTGTGTCCAACCCAGGCAGGACAACCACGCCTTGAGGCATGAACGCGATGATCTTTAACAGGGCTGCCGTTGCAGGGAGACTGCCGGTTGATCCTGCAGCTATAACAGGATGGGGTGGCGGGTGTTGTTGCCAGTGGGTGGCTAACAATTTGAGGGTTTTAACCCGACGGGCGGCTGGATCTAACCGGTTGCGGGTGTGTAGAATCTTCGGCCATTGCTCTGTGATGATAGAAAGAAACGTCATCATCTGTCGCCAGTTTTCGGCATAATCTGAAGGAGTTAATCTTTCCAGATCTTTCAAGTTTGCTTCTTGTAAGTGGATAGAATCCAAAAACCTCCCCAATTCAAAAGCAAGGGCGGCAGCTTGAGCTGCATCCTGTGGACCTGCTTCTGAAGTGTAACTCCATTGAAGGATGAGAGTTGTCAGCAAAGACTGACGTTCCAAAGGTGCAAGCGCCGGTGGTAGTATTTCCGTTATGCCAATTTCCGCCCAAACCGTATCATCTACGCCGCTATCTGCTTCACCAAGGGCCATATCCTCCTCTCCCAAATCACCAAGGGCCCGAATAGAGGGTAACAACATAGCCCGCTTTTTGTTGGATTTAAGAAAAGCATCTGCCAAAGTGCGTACCGCACGTCGGGTAGGCAATAAAATTGTGGCATCAGAAAGAGAATGAGTATCGCTCTTTAAGCACCCCCCTAACTTTGGGTTTATCATCAGGCCGTATGCCAGATGATCAAGAAAGGGCACACCGGAAGGAATGGTAAAGACTGTAGCCGTCACAACGCCTCCATAAGATGTTCGGCACGTTTTATATCTTCGACTCGCCCTACATGGAACCATGTTCCCTCAAGGCTCGTACCGTAGAGATGTCCTCGCTTTATTGCCTTATCCCACAAGAGGTTGCAGGAAAAAGTACCAACAGGAGCACCAGCCAGCAAGGTAGGAGAGATTATTTGAACGCCTGTATAAAAAAATGGGGCGGGGGTATGGTTTGGAGGGCGGGTGAGTTTGCCTTCACTGTCCATAAAAAAATCGCCCGTACCGTCCATAAGAGGTGTATCAGCCTGTCTTACTACAAGCAGCAAGGCATCCATGGTGTGAGGGTCAAAGGAGCGCATCATACGGATGAGAGCGTTATCGTCTCCCGTCCAAAGAGAATCAGAGTTACAGGCAAAAAAGCAGCCTTCTCCCAAAAGAGGTTTCGCCTTAACAAGTGCTCCGCCAGTGTCCAGTATTTTCTCTCGCTCGTCCGATATGGTAATGGCTGGCATTTGTAGCTCGGCTAGATAAGCCTCCAGCTTATCGGCTAGATAATGAACGTTCACTACAATATTTTGAATGCCACAAGCGTGTAATCTGTCAAGCATATAATCAATCAAGGGACGTCCTGCTACCTGAACAAGAGGTTTGGGAGTTGTTTGGGTTAAAGGAGTCATGCGTTGCCCAAAACCAGCGGCTAAAACTATAGCGTGAGTGATGGAAGAGGATGACACGGGTGTTATGCGTCCTGCCTGCTTGGGTACCACGGAGTTTGTGAAAATCGGCGAGCTATAGTCTTAAGGGCGGGGTGTGCCAAATTGCGTGTTAGATAATCTGCCATGCGGGGCAAATGCTCACGATAAGCATGTTTGTTATCTCTTTTCCATAGGCGGGTGAAGACTCCCATAATGCGAATGCTCCGCTGGGCTGCCAAAACAGCATAACACGCTTGAAAGGTTTGCGGATTGAAATCTGGACGTCGGTGAGTCATGGCGGATATATATTTATCTAGTAAATGTGCCTCCAGTATCGCTGGTACATCTTGCCGTGCATCCTGAAGTAGAGAAACAAGGTCATAAGCTTCCGGTCCTAACAGCGCATCCTGATAGTCCAGAATACCAACCCGCGCAACGCCAACCTTCGCATGTTGCCACATGAGATTAGGGGAATGAAAATCTCGCAACATTAGATGATCCGGTTCATCTTTTACATAGCGTTCATAAAGAGCGCGCCACAGTTTTTGTTCTTCACGAAACAATGTTATCTCAAGCGGATTACCCAGCACTTCATGCCTGTACCAACGTGTAAATAAGGCAACCTCTGAAAGAAAAACATTTATCCCAAACAAGGGCAATCTATACAACCCACCACCGGGAACCGGTAAGGCTTCCGGCAGAGGTTGACTGTGGAGATGCACTAAAACCTCCACCGCTGCCGTAAGCAAAGCCTTGTTATCACCCCCCCAAGTAGATGCATTGAGATAGGTATTGTTACCCAAATCCTCCAGCAACAAAAACCCATGAGGCAAGTCATGCGCTAGCAAAGTAGGTGCTCCCAATCCCAAGCTATGCAAATAATCTCCAACAGCCATAAAAGGTTCGCAATCCAATGCCAGCCGTGCCTTTATGGCATAGGGTCGCAAGACTGGTCCCATGGGAGGAGAATCCATTAAGATAGCTGTCTCATGCTTACGATATAGCCGCGCATAATGGCGATGAGATGCATCATCACGCAAAGACTCTAAGTGAGCTCCTCCCCAACCAGCTTGCTCAAGAAAATCCGCCGCAATTGCCTTACGGGCAGAGACATCTGCCTCAGACATTGGCAATAACGTCCATCCAGCGCTCGCTCCCCGAAAGATAGGCCATACGTTCCATCTCCGATTGCGCATTCGGCATTGACAAAGTGATATCCAACCTATCCACAGGCAGATAAGCCCCCCAACGCTCAGGCCACTCCATCAACACCACACCCTCATCTAAGGCTTCTTCAAGGCCCAATTCAAAGACGTCCTCCAGTTTGTCCAAGCGGTAAAGATCAACATGAGATATGGGGAATTTATCCGTCTTGTAAATCTGCACGAGGGTAAATGTGGGACTAGGTACAGTGACGTCCGAAAAAAACGCGCCAATCACGCCACGAGCCAAAACCGTCTTGCCCATAGCCAAATCACCATTGAGGGCTACCAAATCGCCCGGGCGCAAGAAATCAGCCACACGACCGCCGAGCGCTCGTGTGGCGGCTTCATTCGGCAATCTCAACTGGCGGGCAGAATGGGTCAAGGATAGAG
Source organism: Parvularculales bacterium (assembly GCA_036881865.1). NCBI lineage: Bacteria > Pseudomonadati > Pseudomonadota > Alphaproteobacteria > Parvularculales > Parvularculales bacterium. The sequence goes on from JBAJNM010000014.1 coordinate 8,145, forward strand.
TTTCAGAGTCAGAGGTCTTCATGGTAGCCTTGCGGCTAAGACTATCACAGAGAGTGGAAAGAAACAGAAATGACAACAGGAGAGACAACAGAGGGGGCTGTGGGGTTTGTCATTGTTGGTGGTGGTCAGGCAGCGGTAGAGGCCATCGCTAGCCTGCGGGGTCAAGGTTATGAGGGGACTATTATTCTCATTGGTGATGAGCCCTATCTGCCTTATCAGCGTCCGCCGCTCTCTAAGAAATATCTTGACGGAACATTGAGTAGAGAGCGGCTTTATCTGCGTCCTGAAGAATTTTACCGGAAATCGGGTGTGATGGTGCGGTTGGGGGAGACGGTGCATGCCATAGGCCGGCAAACGCGCACGGTTGTCATGGGTGACGGAGAGCGTTTGAGATATGAAAAACTACTACTGACAACCGGTGCGCGAGCGCGGCATCTGGAAGGGGTAGGGGTTGACCTTGTGGGGGTATATTCTTTGCGTTCCATTCAGGGTGTTGATGGGTTAAGGACGCATTTTGTTGAAGGTGCACGGTTGGTTATTGTGGGGGGTGGTTATATTGGTCTTGAGGTTGCAGCCATCGGCGTGAGTATGGGGTTAGATGTAACAGTGCTGGAGGCAGCTGAGCGGGTTATGGCGCGGGTGGTAGCCCCTGAAGTATCGCGCTTTTATGAAGCGGTTCATGAAGAAAAAGGAGTTTCCATTAAGACTGGTGTGGCTTTGGCCAGAATAGAAGGCACGAATGGTTGTGTAACAAATGTAGTGGATAAGGCGGGGCGAACATATCCGGCAGATGTGGTGCTGGTGGGTGTCGGGGCATCCCCTAATGATACACTAGCTGCGGAGGCAGGTCTTGTGGTTGATGATGGCGTTGTGGTGGATCATCAGGCGCGTACGTCTGATGAGGCGATTTTTGCGGCGGGAGATTGCACGCGTTATCACAGTGTTTTGTATAACCGAGACATAAGACTGGAATCAGTGCAAAATGCTATAGAGCAAGCAAGAATAGCGGCAACGGCTATGTGTGGTGGGATGCGCGCCTATGATGAGACACCGTGGTTTTGGTCTGACCAATATGATTTGAAATTGCAGATTGCGGGATTATCAGAGGGTCATGATAAGACTGTCATGCGGGGTGAGACAGCATCACGATCTTTTGCGCTGTTTTATCTAAAGGAGGGCCGTCTTTTGGCGGTTGATGCTGTCAATCGGGCGCCAGAGTTTATGGTCTCCCGAAAGTTCATCAAAGAGAGAATGTGTTTTGACCCTAATATACTGGCAGACGAAAACATTTCCATGAAAGAGATGGCACAACGGGCATTGCAGAAATAAACTAACAACCGAACACTAAAATTAAGAAAGGTGGATAGTGTAACCATGGTAAAAATTACGTACATTGAGTACGATGGCACAAAACACACGGTTGATGTAGACGATGGTATGAGTGTGATGGAGGGTGCCGTTAATAATTCCATTCCTGGTATTGACGCTGATTGCGGTGGTGCGTGTGCGTGTGCGACCTGTATGGTTTTTGTCCCACCTGAGTGGTGGGATAGGTTGCCGGAAAAACAAGATATGGAAGAAACCATGCTGAGTTTTTGCGATCACTCTGAAGAGAACAGTCGCCTGACTTGCCAGTTGGAAGTTAGCAGTGCCTTGGATGGTCTAACGGTTTTTATGCCAAAAACACAGCATTAGAGAATAGCACTCTCAGTTGATTTAGGTCAGGTCAGACGATTTTTACGTTCATAGCATAAGGGTTCAACGAAAATATGTACTGACCTTTTTCTTGCTTTTTATGTTTGCCTTCCTCAAGCCATGTTTTTTCTCTTAACGTCTAAGACGTTCGTAAGACGGGTCAGAGAGTTTCTCTTATATCAACAAAATGACCTGCGATAGCGGCAGCAGCTGCCATCGCAGGAGAAACAAGATGAGTGCGCCCTCCGCGTCCCTGACGGCCCTCAAAATTACGGTTGGAGGTTGAAGCACACCGCTCCTCAGGCTCTAGACGATCGGCATTCATGGCTAGGCACATAGAACATCCGGGTTCCCGCCACTCAAACCCGGCTTGCGTAAAAATCTTGTCCAGCCCCTCGGCCTCCGCTTGCTCTTTGACCAACCCCGATCCGGGAACTACCATAGCATTAACGCTGGGCGCCACTTTTTTTCCTCGCGCTTGAGCGGCGGCGGCCCGTAAATCTTCAATGCGACCGTTAGTGCAGGAACCAATAAAAGCTTGGTCAATAGCAATTTGAGTTATGGGGGTTCCGGCTTTAAGGCCCATGTATGAGAGCGCGCGATTCATAGCATTGCGACGGGCGTCATCCTCAAGAGCGGTGGGGTCAGGTACACGGCCCTCAATGGAAACGACATCCTGCGGGCTTGTGCCCCACGTCACCAAAGGCGGCAGGGTGGCTGCATCAAGATGAACTTCGCGGTCAAACACAGCGCTCTCATCACTTTTTAACTGCCGCCAACTGGTCTCTGCAGCTTCCCACAAGGCACCCTTCGGTGCGCGAGGGCGGCCTTTCATATAAGCAAAGGTTTTATCATCGGGTGCAATGAACCCCGCACGTGCACCTGCTTCAATAGACATGTTGCACACCGTCATGCGCTCTTCCATACTTAAGGCCGATATAGTGTCCCCTGCATATTCAATAACATGACCCGTACCACCTGCAGCCCCAATCTCACCAATAATGGCCAAGATTAAATCTTTGGCTGTCACACCATACGGCAGAGTGCCGTTCACCGTGACGCGCATATTGGCGGCTTTTTTCTGTATTAAAGTCTGGGTGGCCAGCACATGTTCTACTTCTGATGTGCCGATGCCATGGGCTAGCGCTCCAAAAGCGCCATGGGTGGAAGTATGGCTATCACCACACACAATCACTGTTCCGGGCAGAGTAAAGCCTTGCTCTGGGCCTACAATATGAACAATACCCTGACGAACATCATCCATTGCTAGATATTCAACACCGAACTCGGTGCAATTTTTCTCTAGCGTTTCCACCTGAAGGCGGGATTCATCATCATCAATACCGTCCGCCCGATTTAGAGTGGGTATGTTGTGGTCGGCTACCGCTAGTGTTTTCTCCGGTGCGCGCACAGAGCGGCCTCCCAGACGCAATCCCTCAAAGGCTTGCGGACTTGTTACCTCGTGGACGAGATGGCGGTCTACATAGATAAGGCAAGTACCATCATCGCGGGCATCAACAACGTGGGCATCCCAGATTTTATCGTAAAGGGTGCGGGTGGTGGTCATGGCTGTTCCCGCTATGGGGTGTCGTCTCCGGACGTAGTAATGGGTGCTTTTTTCTTGCGAGTATGATCGCGTTTTTCAGCAATACGTGCTGATTTGCCACGTCGTCCCCGCAGATAATAAAGTTTAGCACGGCGCACGCGACCCCGACGCAACAGTTGGATGGATTCAATAAGCGGACTGTAAAGGGGAAAGACCCGCTCCACACCTTCTCCATAAGAAATTTTGCGCACAGTAAAACTTTCGTTCACACCGCCACCGGATCGGGCAATGCACACGCCCTCATAAGCCTGAACCCGCTCGCGGGTTCCTTCTACCACTTTTACATTGACCCGCAACGTATCTCCTGTCGCAAAATTGGGTATATCCCGTTTTGCGGCAACCGCCGCCATTTGACTTTGTTCATGTTCTACTATGCCAGTCATTGTTTTCTACCTACTCTCGACTATCTTTAGCACTCTACCACACCTTACGAAGATATGTTAAGGAGCCTTGCTGTTATCTCCATGATATTTTTTCAATAAATCCGGTCGCCGCTCACGAGTGAGGGTCTCCGCGCAGTCCCGACGCCAGCGTCGCACAGCGCTATGGTCGCCACTGGTAAGAACGGCTGGAATTTTCTGTCCCCGCCAGAAACTGGGTCGTGTGTAGTGGGGATATTCTAGCAATCCTCCCGTAAAACTTTCCTCCTCCAAAGAGGTATGGTTGCCGATGACCTCTGGCAACAAGCGTGTTACGGCCTCAATCAAGGCCAGTGTCGCCACCTCACCACCCGCTAGAACAAAATCACCTAGGCTTATCTCTTCGGTATCGTAAGATTTTAAAAACCGCTCATCCACCCCTTCAAAACGGCTACATATAAGAGTGATGCCGGATTGGTTGGCTATCTGTTGTATCCGATCTTGGGTTAGAGGGTGCCCACGCGGACTGAGGTGAATGGGTGCATAAGGTGCATCGGTTGGGTGGGTAGCTTCAAGGCAAGCTCCCAAAACATCTGCCCGCATAACCATGCCCGGACCGCCTCCTGCGGGGGGACCATCCACTGTGCGATGACGGTCTGTGGCAAAGTCGCGAATATTTGTTATTTCCAATCGCCATAAACCTTTTTTGAGGGCTTGCCCGGCAAGGCTTACCCCCAGAGAGCCGGGAAAACACTCCGGAAACAAGGTTAGAACCCGTGCTGTCCATGGCACTGATGGAGTAGTCATTGTGGTTGCATTCGTTAGGCGGGAGGTTATCCCCTTTACTCTTCTGCAGAGGCATCTTCTTGAGGTGCATTTTCCTGAGGCGCTTCTTCTTTTGCAGAGGCGTCTTCTTGGGGTGCATTTTCCTGAGACGCTTCCTCTTGTGGAACTTCTTCCGGAGGTGCCTCTTTAGCGGTGGCGATAGCCTCTGCCTTGGTGGCGGCCCTCTCTAACGTGCGGGCGTGGGGTTTACCCTTCTGGGGATTATTACGAGGCTTGCGGGTTAGAATATCAGCGGCATCCAGAAATCGGGCAACCCTATCGGTGGGTTGTGCCCCGTGAGATAACCAATACCGGACACGCTCTTCATTAAGTTGAATGCGTTGCCCGTGATCTTTCGGCAGGAGTGGATTGTAGGTTCCAAGTTTTTCAATAAACCGTCCGTCACGGGGAGCACGGACATCTGCGACTACTACTTTATAGAAGGGCCGCTTTTTGGTGCCGCCACGTGTTAGTCTAATTTTGAGACTCATGATTTATATCCTTGCTTTGCTGTTATCATGTGTGTTGTTTATTTCTTGCGTGTAGATTTTCCTGTAGGTAAGCCCGATAGGCTGGACAATCTGCCTGATAGAGAAGAGGGTAGAGGAGAGTCTCCTCTTGCTGAGGGTAAGCTCGGCATTATGCCTCCTGCGTTCGCACCGGCTCCCGCTACGGCCTCTAGATTACCGCCCTTGCGGCCCAGCTTTTTGGTCATGTCCGCCATCTGACGATGCATTTTCAAAACCCGGTTAACCTCCTGCACCGCCACCCCTGCACCTGCCGCTACGCGCCGCTTGCGACTGGCATTTAGAAGTTTGGGACTAGTGCGTTCTTTCGGTGTCATAGATTTAATAATGGCGGTTTGCCGCTTAATCAGCCCGTCATCCAGCGCCGCCGCATTGACGTTGTTTGCCTGTCGCCCCAGGGCTGGTAGCAACATACCTAGGACACTTTTAAGACCACCCATGCGACCCATCTGCTCTAACTGCTCGGCTAAATCTTCAAGGTCAAACTGGCCCTTTTTCATTTTTGCGGCGATACGTTCTGCCTTTTTGGTGTCTATCGTGCGCTCGGCTTGCTCTACCAACCCTGCAACATCGCCCATGCCCAAAATACGCCGCGCCATTCGCTCCGCATCAAAGATCTCCAGGGCGTCGGGTCTTTCTCCAACACCGAGATACCGCACCGCAACACCGGTTACATGCCCCATAGAGAGCGCTGCACCTCCACGCGCATCACCATCGGCGCGTGTTAACACAATACCTGTGAGAGGTATTCTGGAATGGAACTGTTCGGCAAGGTTTATCGCATCCTGACCGGTTAGGCTGTCCGCTACCAACAGAGTTTCACGAGGGGTACCGACCTTGTGAATGGCGGCCATCTCAGACATCAATGCTTCATCGGCATGAAGTCGCCCGGCGGTATCCAGAAGAATTACGTCATACCCCTGAAGGCGGCCTGCCGTTAGCGCACGCGAGGCAATATCTACCGGCGCTTGACCCTCTACAACAGGCAAGGTGTCAACGCCAATATTTTCTCCTAAAATCCGTAATTGTTCCATGGCAGCCGGACGATTAACATCCAGAGAAGCCATCAATACTTTGCTCTTGCCTTGCACTCCAAAACGCCAGGCAATTTTAGCTGTGGTGGTAGTTTTCCCCGATCCTTGCAGCCCTACCATCATCGCCACAACTGGAGGCGTACCGGTAAGAGCAAGCTCAGAGGGGGCGTCCCCTCCGGCACTTAAAGTGTCAATCATTACATCATGGACGACCTTGATAATCTGTTGAACAGGCGTGACTGATTTCAGGATCTCCCGTCCGGTCGACTGTTTGCTCACCTTCTCCATTAAGTCACGTACCACCGGCAAGGCTACATCGGCTTCCAGCAACGCATGGCGTATATCCCGCAAAGCTACCTTAACTGTGGCTTCATCTAATACACCGCGGCCACCAAGACGTTTAAAAACGTCAGAGAGATTTTTACTTAAAGTGTCAAACACAGCTTCCAACTCCAAATGCGCCCGCGAGCGAAACCTCGCCGACGGGCGTTGACCGCCCTGCCTCATGGGCAGGGAAGCGGGACGAGTTTTAATTGTCCCTAGAAATTAAGGAGAAATCATAAAAAGAATGCCGCTTTCTGTCAAGAATCAGACGATAAGAGCATGAGGGTGGCATTATCCCCTAAAATGGGCCTATAACCCCCTTTATGGCTGATGATTTTTCAAAAATTTCGTTCCGTAAAATGAACGGCTGTGGCAATGATTTTGTCATTGTAGACAGTCGCCGTATGGCTGGGTTTTCACCTTTCATGATGCCAATGTTCGTGCGCGATGTTGCCAACCGAGAGGCTGGCATTGGGTGTGACCAGTTCATCCTCCTTGAGGAACCTCACAAGGGCGGAGACGTCCTTATGAAAATTTACAATAGCGATGGGAATCCGGCGGAGGCTTGCGGTAATGGTATGCGCTGTGTTGCGCATCTTGAGATGCAGGAGAAAAATCGTGAGCGTCTCATTGTGGAGACTCTATGGAGCAATAGCGTTTGTGAGAAGGTCGGGCCGGAAACTGTACGTGCGGATATGGGGATACCACTTTTTAAGTGGCATGAGATTCCTCTTTCTCATGAGGTGAGCGATACATCCCGCATTGAATTTGATGACATTGAGGGTATTACCCTGCCGACAGGGTGTGCTGTGAATGCGGGTAACCCGCATATTGTTTTTTTTGTGGATGACCTGACTTTTACCACGCTTGAACTTGATCGCGTCGGCCCCTTGTTAGAGCATCACCGGTTGTTTCCCGAAGGGGTGAACGTCTCTTTCGCTCACACCAGACAAGAGGGTGGAGTTGACCTGAAAGTGTGGGAGCGGGGTGCGGGTGCCACACAGGCCTGTGGCACGGGGGCTTGTGCTACTTTGGTGGCGGGCGTCCGCCTTGGCTTGACAGAGCGCAAGGTTTGCGTCTTTTTATTCGGCGGTGCGCTGGACATTGAGTGGAGGTCAGAAAATAACCATGTTTTGATGACCGGGCCGGTTGCCTATGACTATGAAGGGCAGTTTGACTGGTACAATACAAAACGGCAGACAGGGGAAAGTGCACCATGACAGGGCAGGACAACGATGTGTCCGTCATTACCCATGGTTGCCGTCTGAACACTAGCGATTCCGACGTTGTTCGTCTTCGCGCTCAGGAAGCTGGTCTAAAGAATGCCGTCATTGTCAACACTTGTGCCGTCACTGCCGAAGCGGTGAGACAAGCACGCCAAACCCTGCGCCGCGCACGCCGGGAAAATCCAACCGCGCAAATTATAGCCACCGGATGCGCCGTCCAAATAGAACCCCAAAACTTTGCCGCTATGTCAGAGGTAGATATGGTACTCGGTAATGAAGAAAAATTATCCGCCTACTCGTATACGGCAACGGCAGATGAAAACAATCGTGTCAAAGTCGGCGATATTATGCGGCCACGGCCCATGAATGGTCACTCTCCCGCGCGCTCGCCGGACCGGACGCGGGGTGTTGTGCAGATACAAACCGGCTGTAACCATCGCTGTACGTTTTGTATTATTCCCTTTGGTCGGGGTAATGCGCGTAGTTTGGCCCCCGGGCACATCGTAGCCCAGACTCGCCGTCTGGTTGATGAAGGATGCCGGGAGATTGTTTTAACTGGCGTAGATATCACCGCCTATGGGGCTGATTTGCCCGACCGGCCCACCTTGGGTTGGATGGTCGATTACGTTTTGCACTCTGTGCCGGATTTAGCGCGGTTACGCTTGTCCTCTCTTGACCCTGCCGAGATGGATGATCATCTCTTAGGGCTTATCGCCGATGAAAAGCGGTTTATGCCTCATCTGCATTTATCTATGCAATCTGGCGATAGTTTGATTCTCAAACGTATGAAACGCCGCCATACCCGCGAACAGGCTATAGCTTTGTGTGGCCGATTACGAGATATCCGACCCGATATTGTTTTCGGCGCTGATCTCATTGCCGGGTTTCCAACCGAAACCGAAGCCATGCTTGAAAACAGCATCTCGCTCGTAGAGGAGTGCGGGCTTACCTGGCTTCATGTGTTTCCCTTCTCGCCTCGACCCGGAACTCCTGCCGCCCGTATGCCTCCCGTTGATCCCGGTCTTGTACGTGAGCGGGCGGCTCGGCTGCGTCATACTGGAAAATCTTCACGTGATGCTTTTCTTGATAAAGAAAAAGGCAACTATAGACGTGTTCTCATGGAAACCACCCATAAAGGCCGCACACCCCATTTTGTGCCGGTAATTTTGAGAAATGGTACTGCCACCCCGGGCGACATTCTCAACGTGCTTCTTGAGGACCATGAGCAAGGTGTATGTGGGGGAGTGCCCGTTTCGTGATGTCGTCGGTGAAAGAGACGTCTTTATTAGCGCGATTGCGCAAGGGGTTGAGGCATACCACTACCGGTTTGGGGCGTGCCTTGCCGGATATTGTGCGCAAGAAACATTTGGACTCTGAAACTCTGGAAGAGTTGGAAGATATTTTGATTACCACCGACATGGGAGCTAGAACTGCTGGGCGTATTGTAGGGACTTTGGCTGATGAGCGCCACGATAAAGACATAACACTGGATGAGTTACGCGCTCATCTGGCAGGCACCATTGCTCATGCCCTTGCCTTGGCAGGTAAGCCTTTGGTTGTAGTGGAGTCAGAGCACAGGCCTCACGTTATTCTTTTGGTGGGGGTGAACGGCGGCGGTAAGACTACGACTGCCGCCAAATTGTCAGCACGGCTAAAGAAAGAGGGCTTGTCGGTTCTGTTGGTAGCGGCAGATACGTTTCGGGCGGCGGCAAGTGAGCAGTTGCAAATCTGGGGACATAGGATAGATGTCCCTGTTGCGACAACAAAGCCTGGAGGAGATGCGGCTGCCTTGGCGTTTGAGTCTTTTGAACGGGCGAGGATCGAAAAAATAGACGTAGTTTTGATTGATACGGCGGGCAGATTGCATCATCGCGAAGATTTGATGGCTGAACTTACAAAAATCAGGCGGGTTATTAAACGGTTAGATGATGACGCGCCTCATGATACGTTGTTGGTTTTGGATGCTATAACAGGTCAAAATGCTATTAATCAGGCAGAAGCATTTGTGTCTGGCGCAGGAGTAAGTGGGGTGATTGTGACCAAACTGGATGGCACCGCGCGGGGCGGCATTGTACTCGCTCTTGCGGATAAATTATCTTTGCCCATCCACATGATTGGTGTGGGGGAGGGAGTTGATGACTTACAGCCATTTGATGCGGAAATGTTTGCGCAGGTGCTGGTGGGTCTATAGTAAGGTGTGTTAGCATCACTTGTTTGATGCTTGTAAGATTGTGAGAAGAGAAATTCATGAAACCTCTGCTTCGCCTTGTATTTGAGATTGGTCCGCTCGTAGTGTTTTTTTTCGCAAACGCTCAGGCGAGCGCTGTTCTGGGAACGCCGACAGACGATAATATTTTTTATGCGACCGGTGCTTTTATGGCGGCTACTGCTATCGCCTTACCTGGCGCATGGCTTGTGATGGGCCGTATGCCCGTCATGCCCATAGTGAGTGGAGGGTTCATTCTTGTTTTTGGTGGTTTGACCCTTGCTTTGCAGGATGAGTTGTTTATTAAGCTCAAACCTACCATCGTCAATGTTTTGTTTGCTGTTATTTTGTTTGGCGGGCTGGCAAGAGGTCATCCCTTGCTCAAGACCCTGATGGGCAGTTTCATACCTCTTGATGATGAGGGATGGCGGTTTCTTACTGTGCGGTGGGCGTGGTTTTTTCTATTTCTTGCAGGTGCAAACGAGATTGTCTGGCGTACTTTCTCAACGGATTTTTGGATCAGTTTTAAACTGTTCGGTATTATGCCGCTTACCTTTGCCTTTATGATTGCTCAGGCAGGGTTAATTCAGCGTCATGCCACAGCACCTCTTGGCGAGGAAAACCACCTTAAGGATGCACCATGAGGATGTGCTACGGCAAGCCGCTGAGTCTGTCTCTCCGGCCATAGAGTAAGGGTGAGTTCTGGAGGTTTGTTAAGATCTGGACCGGGATGCTCCATGCGTAACCACGCAAGAGGTGTGTTTTTGTCGGCGCGGCTCCCCGCTTCCTCAAGTGCATTCCGGATAGCATTTTGTGAGGTTTCCGGCAAGTAAGACCACATAATAGAATGATACAAAACACGTACCTTACTTGGTTTCTCAGGTGATACCATTTGGGCCACCCACGACGTAGCGTCTGCTTCTTCAACGTGAGTATCATTGGTGCGTGCTATGGATATAGCATTCCTTAAGCGCACCAGACGGTCTGGTTGATCCGGCCAGATAAAAGCTTCAAGATGCCGAACGGTCTCATCATCTGACAGGTCAACGGGTTTTACATCACAACCGTACCTCCCGGCAATGTGCAATGGTGCATCCAGCGGTGGTAGGGGGCCGTGCCAGTCAATCGGTAGAGTTAAAGGATTTGTCTCATCCCCCCACGAAACTTTCGTGCCATCTTCGTGATTTATTGAATAAAAAAACTTATCCCAGTTGAGATTTAATCCCGCACTGGCTCCAATTTCAAACAATTGCAAGGGTAGGGAATATGCCTCTGCAATTTTTAAAAAACCCCCCAGTAAAACTGCCGAACGACGCACCTCATTGGTTTGTGGAGGATGGCTCAAAAATGCCCGTACGGTTTCTTCCTGCTCTTTTATAACGTTACATACGGCAGGCCACAGAATATCAGCGTCACCGGAGTTACCTTTATAACTCCCATCAGGAGCCGTGGGATAAAAAAGGTTAAGTTCTCCACCGTGACCCGTCAAAACTAAATGATGCAACGCTCCCGAAAAGCGAAGAGGCAATGCGCCCATGACAGGATGTCCCTCCCATTCTGCCATCAAAGAGGCTGCAATACCTCCGTCTTTAATGTCACGGGCGGCGGCTTCTAACAGAACCGGCATCAGTGAAGACCCCAACGCAGCGCAATGACCGGCTTGGTCTATAAAAGACTGTGCAATATCTTCAAGTTTGTTTGGAGCGTTTGTGTTACTCATAAAATTATAATATAAAGCGTGATGGAATCATTGTTAAATACGTCTTAACAGAACGTTGATTTTTCTAAAAGTGTTACGCCCATGGATGATATGAGTGATAGAAGTAACGATACCGAACAATCGGTGTTGTCATGCGACTTTAATCTCGAAACATCTCTATGCCATCTTTTATATCGCGCTCGGCAACATGTTGAAGGGCAGTTAGCGCATTCTTTAAGTGAGTCAGGGTTAACACCTCGCCAGTTCATTGTATTGCTGTCTATCCGGAAAGAAGAGGGGTTGACTCAGTCAGACCTTGTTTCCCAGACCGGCATTGACAGTAGCACTCTGGGAGACATGATAAGCCGGTTGCTTACACGGGGTCTTGTAGTACGCCGCCGCTTGAAGCGCGATGGACGGCTAACGGCGGTACGGTTATCGGCTTCTGGGCGGCGCCTTTTGGAGAGAGCGGCCCCTGCCGCCGAAGCCGTAGAGCGCACTCTTACGGCCCATATTTCTCCTCAAAACCTTACCCAGCTTTTGGAAACCTTAAAGCGCCTGCCGGACAGTTTGTTGCAGGAAGAAGAGCAAAGTAACGCAGTTCCGTGGGAAAGACGCTTCAGCCTGTAGTCTGGGGTAGCGCTGGCCAAAGAGTTATAGAACTATGGTTTTTTTATGGGAATTGTACACTTAAGTAACAATCTATTTTACATCTATCTGAGCCAAAAAAACACCATTTCTAACGGTATTGCGCCTCGTTGAGCAGCCAGTAGGCTTTTGTATTCTTGAGGGCCTCGTTGTCCTCAGCATAGTCAAAAGGTATTTTTCCTTTTTTATCTTGCGCTCTTCCATCGGCCCCATGAGCTAGCAAGAGTTCCACCACTGCTGGTGTCTTGCTCTCAATCGCCGCCCTATGCAAGGGCGTAAAACCCTACTTGTCACGGGCCTCAATTCTCTCCCGGCAGACCCCTTATGATGTCCTCTATTTAATTGGATAAAAACAGATTGTTACTTAAGTATATAAGCCCCTCTTTAATTATGGCAGGGGGATTAGTTCGGCTTTGCGGGTGGCCCGGTCAAGAGCAGGGGTTATGAGCTGCGTTATAACGCTAGGGGTCAGGGGACCCTTGTGTCGCACAATGATACGTCCGGTACCATCTACAATAAATGTTTCGGGAATGCCATAAATACCCCAATCCAGTGCTGTATAGCCGTTGATGTCGCTACCGACGTGCGCAAAAGGATTACCCAGTTGACTCAAAAATCGGCGGGCATTGGCCGGATCATCTTTATAGTTAAGGCCTAACAGTTGAATGTCTTGCCGCTGGGCCAACTCTTTAAGCAGGGGATGTTCTGCCCGGCAGGGGGCGCACCAGGAAGCCCAGACATTAACAAGGCTTAACCGGCCTGTTTTGAGATCTGCATCAGAAAACCCCCCACGGTCAAGGCCTTCCAGAGGTGGCAAATCAAATGATGGGGCATATCGTACTGTCTCGTGGCTTGGTGAAAAAATATCCTCCTCACTAAACAAAGCTGCCAGCAAAAATCCACCTAGTAGAATAAACAAAACAAATGGCGCAAAACGCCAGAAAATAGTGCGGTTTAATAACATAGGAAGTTAGGCTTTGGGAGTGCGTTGTTGGTCAGCCTCAAGAGTCTCGAGCAGAGTTTTTTGGTGGCGTAAATCATAAACACTGGCGATGGTAAGTCCGCCTAGCACAACAGCTGAGAGAACAAACCCTCCCCACACAAAAAAGCCATAACCACCCATGGCGAGCCAGTCCATCATGGGGTGTACTCCTGTGTTGGTCGGTTGGCGTAGGTTGTTAGCAGAGTATGAAGTCGGCGCTGCATAATCTCGCTTCTCATGCGCATGATTAAAACGGAAACAAAAAAACTGGCAAAGGCCAGTGCCATAACAAGCAGAGGAATTAAAAGGCTGGAATGAATAGCGGGCCCTTCAGCGCGCAATACGCTGGCGGGTTGATGAAGGGTGTTCCACCACTCGACGGAATAGTGAATGATAGGCAGGTTAAGAACGCCTACCATGGCGAGAATGGCCGCCGCTCTGGAGGCCAATAGAGGGTTATCTATTGTACGCCACAAAGCTATATAGCCCAGATAAAGAAAAAATAACAACAACACGGAAGTCAGCCGTGCATCCCACACCCACCATGCTCCCCACATGGGCTTGCCCCACAAAGAACCGGTTGCAAGGGCGAGAAAAGTAAAACAAGCACCTATGGGGGCTGCAGCGCGGGCGGCTACATCGGCAAGGGGTCGCTTGAATACGAAAGATACGGCACTCATCATGCCTATAAACAGATAAACACCCATTGCCATCCAGGCGGAAGGCACGTGCACAAACATCAGGCGTACGGCTTCTCCTTGTTGATAATCTGGCGGAGCAACAAACAACGCCAGATAAAGCCCGGTAGTTAGGAGCACGACTGTAGCGGTTCCTACCCACGGTTGTAGAATTGTGGCGAGGGTCATAAAACGGGCCGGATTAGCATAGGCTAGCATGAGAGTCCCTTACTGGTGATAGTTTACAAATGCAAGTCAGAAGCCTCTTTGTTTTTATGATATTCAAGAGCGTCCCCGCAAGGCCGCCGCCGCTACAAGAGGCGCCAGCACTAAAGCTGCCAGAGAAAAAGAAGCCAGAAACAAAAGAGGGCGAATAAAAAGTGTGGCAGATTCTTGTCCCATAGCGTCGCCGGACACAAAAATGCTCAAGGCGCCTGCTCCAAAAATAAGCACCGGCGTTTGAAGGGGCAACAAAAGAAGCGGCATAAGCAATCCTGCATGACGCAACTCAAGAGTTAGACAAGCCCCCACCGCTCCCGTTAAGCTAAGGGCAGGGGTTCCTATAAGCATCGTCAAAAATAAAGCGGGCAATACGGCTATATCAACGCCCAGCATCAGGCCCACGATAGGAGCGGCAAAAGTGAGGATGGCACCGGTCATCAACCAGTGGGCCAGACATTTGGCCAGAACGGTCCCCTCAAGGGAAAGTGGCCACTCACGAAGTAGAGGAGAGATCCGGATGATATCCAGAGAACCATCTTCTTCGTCACCCCGAAATAAATTATCCAGAGAAAATAGACAGGCCAGCAACATTATAATCCATAACAGCCCCGGGACCAGTGTCGTTACGTATCTGCCTTCAGCCCCTAACCCGAGAGGTAACAACACCGCAACAAGAGCAAAAAACGCTAACGCCATGACGCCACCCCCCGTGCGCCAGGCAATTTTTATGTCACGGCATATCAAGGCTGCCATTACTCTTATCATGATGCGCTTCCCGTGGCTCACCCAAGCTTGAGCGTGATGGCTTCGTCAGGGGTGTAGGCATCATGAGTTGTCATCACCAGAAGCCCCCCCTCTGCACGATGGCGGTTTATGATGTCTGCCAGTTTGGTACGGGAAGGACTATCAAGACCGGTGGTGGGCTCATCCAGCAACCACACAGGCCGTTGCACCGTCAACAATCGCGCCAGGGCTATACGCCGCCGCTCTCCGGCTGACAAATGAGCGACAGGTACTGGCAACACATACGGCAAGCCAAAAGCCGCCAGTGCTGATGTGACTGTTTTGGCAGTGTGTTTGTTTCCGCCCAGAAATGTCGCCCAAAACGACAAATTCTCCTGAGCGCTCAGAGATGCCTTCAACCCATCCCGATGCCCCACATAATGAAGACATCCACCTCGGTGAAGAGGGGAGAAACCGCCTTCCTCAAGAGTTATACGGCCAGAGGCCGCCGTAGCCAAACCCGCTAAAATTCGCAATAGGCTGGTCTTGCCGCTTCCGTTGCCCCCTCGTATCACCAGCGCATCGCCGGAAGAGAGGGTGAATGCTACGTCAGAAAATATCCGCCGCCCACCTCGCTCGCATGCCAGACCTTCTGCCACAAGGCTTACGGAAGGCAACTTTAGTGATGGTTGCATTGCTTTGCCGTCTCTTTCTTCTTACGCAAAAAAGACAAAATATTTTCTCCGGGGGTCGTGGTGACCTTTCTAACTATAGTGAGACATGGTAGAGTGTTCTGCAACAGGGGTGAAACACAAAGAGTAAAAATAAGGTGCAAAACAAAGGGAAAAAATGATGGTGAAGAGCAAACCGAAAACCCCCTCTCATCCGGATAGTTTCAAATCACGGCGGGCCTTTAAGGTTGGAGCGCGTCAATGGAAATACTATAGCCTCAGGGCGGCAGAAAAAAACGGCTTGGAAGGTATAAGCCGCCTGCCATTTTCTCTCAAGATTCTGCTGGAAAATCTGTTGCGTCATGAGGATGGAGGCACTGTTAAATCTGCTGATATAAAAGCTGTCAAAAACTGGTTGAAGCGGCGTAAGAGCACACGGGAGATTGCTTTTCGTCCGGCGCGGGTATTAATGCAGGATTTCACTGGTGTGCCTGCCGTTGTGGATTTGGCCGCCATGCGGGATGCCATCCGGAATATCGGTGGAGAGCCCGACCGAATAAACCCTCAAACACCGGTGGATTTGGTCATTGACCATTCTGTCATCGTAGATCATTTCGCCAATGCGTCAGCGTTTAAGCAAAATGTCGCTGTGGAATATGAGCGCAACAACGAGCGTTATGAGTTTTTACGGTGGGGGTCGGAGGCTTTTGATAATTTCCGGGTGGTACCTCCCGGTACGGGCATCTGTCATCAGGTGAATCTGGAATATCTGTCACAATCTGTATGGGCGGGCCAAAACTCTACGGCCTATCCCGATACACTGGTGGGGACCGATAGCCATACCACCATGGTCAACGGCCTTGCTGTATTGGGCTGGGGCGTGGGGGGTATTGAAGCCGAGGCTGCCATGTTGGGGCAACCGATTTCTATGTTGATACCGGAGGTGATTGGGTTGCGCCTGACCGGTCGCCTGCAAGAGGGCGTTACGGCAACGGATATGGTGCTGACGGTCACGGAAATGTTGCGCAAAAAAGGTGTGGTGGGCAAATTCGTAGAGTTTTATGGAACAGGGCTGGATAATTTGGCATTAGAAGACCGTGCGACCATTGCTAATATGGCTCCGGAATATGGTGCTACATGCGGATTTTTCCCTATTGATAGGGAAACTTTGAAATACATGAAAGCAACAGGGCGCAAACCCTCTCAGATTGCGATGGTAGAAAAATACGCCCGCACTCAGGGCATGTTCCGCACGGCACGCACGCCGGATCCGGTGTTTACGGATACCCTAACCCTTGACCTTGGTACTGTTATTCCTTCATTGGCAGGCCCCCGCCGTCCGCAGGACCGCATCGGCCTGAATAAGATGGCTGGCAGTTTCAGGAGCGAACTTAAAACCGGCTTCGGCGTTACAGACACAGGTAGTGCTACAAAGCGCCATCCGGTTGCCAATCATAATTTCACTCTCGGTCACGGTGATATTGTAATTGCCGCGATTACATCGTGCACTAATACCTCCAACCCCAGCGTTATGCTGGGGGCCGGACTGTTGGCGCAAAATGCCGTCAAAAAAGGATTATCCGTTAAGCCGTGGGTCAAGACATCTCTTGCGCCCGGTTCGCAGGTTGTGACCGACTATCTGAAAAAAGCCGGTGTGCAAAATGCGCTGAATAAGCTGGGCTTTAATCTGGTGGGCTATGGATGCACAACGTGTATTGGAAATTCGGGTCCGCTATCACCGGATATATCCGGGACTATCAATAAGAACGATCTTGTGGCCGCCGCCGTTTTGTCAGGCAATCGCAATTTTGAAGGCCGCGTTAATGCGGACGTGCGCGCTAACTATCTGGCCTCGCCCATGCTGGTGGTAGCCTATGCTATTGCGGGCTCTGTTAGGTGCGACCTGGCCCGTGAACCTCTGGGGCATGACAAAAACGGCACACCGGTTTATTTGCGCGACATTTGGCCCACGGGACAGGATATTTCTGGTACCTTGCGACGCTGTATTACGCCTGCCATGTTTCGCTCTCGTTATAGTGACGTTTTTAAGGGAGATACCAACTGGCGGCGCATTAAAGCGCCTAAGGATGAAGTTTATAAATGGAGCAATTCGTCCACTTATGTACATAAGCCGCCTTTCTTTGAGGGGCTAACGCCTGAGCCTTCGCCGGTGGAAGATATACGGAACGCTCGCATTTTAGGCTTGTTTGGCGACAGTATTACCACAGACCACATTAGTCCTGCAGGGTCTATCCGCAAAGATAGTCCGGCGGGCGATTGGCTTACCTCTCATGGTGTAAAGCCCGTAGATTTTAATTCTTATGGTTCCAGACGCGGCAACCACGAGGTCATGATGCGCGGTACTTTCGCTAACATTCGTATAAAAAACCAGATGACCCCCGGTATAGAAGGTGGTGTTACCAAACACTGGCCGGGTGGTAAGGTGATGCCCATCTATGATGCCGCCATGAAATACACCGCACAAAATGTACCGTTGGTAGTGATTGCCGGTAAAGAGTATGGAACCGGCTCAAGTCGGGATTGGGCCGCTAAGGGAACCCGCCTTCTGGGGGTGAGGGCGGTTATTGCCAGCTCCTTTGAACGTATCCATCGCTCCAATTTGATTGGCATGGGGGTTGTGCCGCTTCAATTTGAAGCGGGTGTGACATGGAGGGAATTGGGGATGGACGGATCTGAGATCATTTCCATTCAGGGACTTGAAAGCGGGCTAAAACCCGGCGGGAGCGTGAGTGCTGTCCTGTTTGCGTCCGGCGGTAAGAAACAGACTCTTAACCTATTGTGTCGTATTGATACAGGTGATGAGATGGAATATTATAAAAACGGAGGTATTTTATCTTACGTTTTGCGCCGCTTGGCCGCTTAAAAGAGAGCGCTCTCTTTCTATCGCCGGTTTTTTTACTTATTATGCTCTGGCGTCGTCCTCGTCATAATTATCTATTCGTTAAAACGGGAAGTGATGGTTTGAATGCTTAGGGCATGGTGGCTTTTTGTGTTTGCCGGCACTCTGATGGCCTCTTTATCCGCTTGGGGTGGGCCGGAGAATTCATCGGGGACTGCACCGGTGGTTGTGGAATTATTTACCAGTCAGGGATGTTCTTCCTGCCCGCCTGCCGATGCGATCGCCGAAGAATTAACCAACCGGGATGACGTTCTTGTTCTCTCCCTGCACGTGGATTACTGGGATTATCTGGGTTGGAAAGATACACACGCCAGACCCGCCTATACCAAACGTCAGCGGGATTATAATCGCAATATTTTTGGTCATAATCGGGTTTATACGCCTCAGGTGGTTGTTAACGGCAACAGCCAGTCGGTTGGTAGTCACCGCAGGGGCGTATTGAGAGCCATTGAGCAAGAAAAAAGACGTCCTAAACCGGCCTCTCTTTCTATTACAGATTATCAGGGCGGAGATAGAATTATTGTTGTAGAAGAAAACGAAAATACCAAACCTGCGGGGGCTTCAGAGACGACTCCGGTATGTCATATATGGATGGTGCGTTATCATAATCCGGACCCTGTTACCATTCGGCGGGGTGAAAATGCCGGTAGAATCATGCGCTATGCTCATGTTGTAGAAGACATGCATCATCTTGGCAGTTGGCAGGGTGGAACGGTACATATTCCTGTGAGCGATAAGTCTTTTCTGATTGATAAGGATGCAGGTTATGCGATTATCCTTCAACAAGAAGGCGCTGGCCCCATTGCGGGAGCGCTGGTGCTTCGGAAGCCCGGAAATCTTATTAGCCCTAAATTTTTAAGCCTACGAGGCAGGGGATGGTGATACGATCAGGGCGCTGAGAGGCTGGGTTAAAACGGCGGCCTGTTCAAACGGTAGTTTATAGGCCCATTTGGAAAGTCTGTTATTAATGGTGTGCGCTTCATCGCGCACGGAGTCCGGTGCATCAGGGGAGGCCTGTGCCGATAGGGTAGTCCAGACCGCATTGCCTGCCCCCGTCATGGTTAGGGTGACAATCAGGCCGTCATCCGTGTAAAAAACCGCCTGCCATGCGGTCTCAAAATTAATAGCCTCGCTTGGTAAAACATCATCAAAACGTAAACGGGATATAATGCGCGCAGGTTCATTCAGGAGAGTGCGTCGGGTGGTGGGCTGTTCCTCCCCGGAATAATCAAGATTATAGTCACCGGATATTTTCTCTCGCACAAGCCGGTATTGAGTACCCTCGGAGTCAGCGATCACAATAGTCTCTACCCGTTCCGGAGGTAGGGCAACGAAGGCGGGGTCTAGCCAATCCACAACTTTACTCACAACGGGCAGAGTGCTGGTCACCAGATAACTCTGGTTTTCTCCTGTGCGACGCATATAACGCCGGGCGCCACCGCTATTGGTTTGCACATTGCCCACAAGCACAGAGGCTAACGTATCCGTCTGCCCGTCAATTTGCCCCTCACCGTCAATGCGCACCCGGGCGCCTGTGCCAAAATCTTCCGGCGCACCCAGCCCCAACGCCTTATGCCGTTCAGGATCTGCCGTGCGGGGGGCTATAATTTTGGTTCTTGCCAGCCCCAGCAAGAGGTGCTGCACTAAGCCCCCATCTGCCGGATATCCAAGACGCTCCTCAACCCGCCATGTGCCGGCCTCATCGGCTTTAAGGGTTATATTCCGTGTTCCCCGTATACCTTGTCCAAAGGTAAGAGTTACTTTGCTGGCCAGACTTAAATTTTCGGAAAAACCCGGCAACAAGAGATCTGTACTTCCTTGTTCCGTGTTGAGGAATTGACCACGCTCATTCAGCGCCCACCAGGCACCCAAGGTTACGATAACGGTAAGCACCAACAACAATAAAGTCAGGCGCACAATAGCCTTCATGAAAATTGGACCTTCATGGAGACTGTCTCATACGGCCAACAAGAGTGCCGAGCAAGGTAATGAGAAGCAATCCGAGGGGAATAAGAACAATGTTGGCAAATCGCAACATATTTGACCATCGCTCAATGTTGAGATTAAGACTGTGGCGGGTCATGCGAAGAGCACGCCGGCTGGAAGCCAGTTCTTCTTGCAGGTGGTCTATACTTGTCCACTCGTCGTTATTTGTTGTACTGCCTTGCGCTATCTGTCTTTCTAGCTGGGCTAATTGTTGTGAGAGTTGATCTACTCTTTCTTGAAGGGTTTGCTCTTGCTCTATAAGGCGTTGCCCGGCTTGTCTGCGGAGCTGATCAAATAGGACAAAAGGACGGGCCGCATCATTGCGTCCACGCAAAGAGAGTAGTTCTTGTGCACCGGCAAGATTTTCGAGAACACCCAAAACGAATCTTGCATTATCGGCAAAGGGAACCACCAGCCTGTCACCGGGAAACCGCGGAGATTCTGCCCAGAATCGATCATCAAACAGGTCAGAATCGGCCACTATAATGATATTGGCATCGCTGAGGGTGTACTCACGATGAGCGGACATATCACTCTCCGGCAATCCCTCTGGAAACGCGGATGTTAAAGCTCCCTCAAGGCGGGCGGCCAGAACAAGAGCCTCTCCCGATGGCGTAAATCGGCTTAACAGGGATTCAGGGCGCAAGCCTTGTTTGACGGTGTTCACATCCATAACCATGGAGTCTTTCGTTGTGAATACAAGGGGGCTATAGCGGGTTGAACTTTCGGGACGGGGCCGGAGGTGTCCGGCAATACCCAGATTAAGTCTGTTGATATCCGCCGTAACGGGGTCGTTTTGCGCCATATTTCCATCGGTAAGGCTGAGCCATAAAATATAATCACTGATGTGTTGCCGTGCACTCGAGCCGGTAGCGACCTCCATGGCACGTTGTCTGTCGGTAGCAACCTCGGATCCTTCAAAGATAACCCCCCAATGGTAAAGAAGCTTGGGCAAATCAGAAGATTCCGTATAGCCCTGAATGGGTTTTCCGTCAGGGCCGGCCGTCAGGCTTACTTCGGAGTGAGGGTCAACAAAAACGGCAATGCGGCCTCCACCCAGCGCAAACTGGTCAATCGCATAGAGAGTTTTATCGGAGAGAGGTTTGGGGTGAGCCAGCATCAACACATCAATGGAAGGGGGCACGGTGCTAAAATCTTGCTCAAGAAACTCGATTTGAAACCTGTCAATCAGTTCTTCGTAAATGAGAAAGGGTTGCGCATTACCGCGCAGGGCGGCGGGCAGGCCACCGGCACCTGTATCCAGAGGTAAATTTGTGACAATGCCGAGTACCGGTTTTTCCGGACGGGTAAGATTAACCAGCAACCGCGTTAGGTCATACTCAAGCCAGCGGGCACGCTCTTCGGAAAAAAACGGTATAATTTCGACATTATCCAGCAGATTTGTTCCGGTAAGACCAAGCCATATCACATTGTTTTCAATGGTGGGTGTTCCCCGCAACCCGTAACTGATTGCTTCGTCCTCACGGGGGCCAAAAGGGTCGGGGTCAACAATTTCCAGCTGTAATTTGCCATTGGAGACCAATGCCATTTCCTCCAGCATATCCCGCACCTGAAGCCCCCACGCATGAAGGGAGGGATACCCTGTGGCCTGCTTTTCAGAAAAATACAGCGTTAAACTGACAGGCTCATCCAGATGGGTGAGAATTTCAATAGTTCCCTCGCTCAGCGTAAACAGGCGGCTTTCTGTGAGGTCCAGTCTCACCCCCCGCAAGGTAGCATTGGCCAGAACATTGACTGTCAAAAACAACACCGCCAGAAAAACCAGCGCTACAATAGAAAGGGCAGTGCGCAACACGGGACGGGACATTACACACTCGTCCGTTTCATATTCAGCACAACCATGGAGCCTGCCAGCCATACGACAATCAGGGACACAAAAAACACGATGTCCCGCGCGTCAATCACACCTTTGGAAATATCGTCAAAATGGGTGAGCAGACTAAAGGAAGCAATGGTTGTCAGAATGATTTGCGGAGCCCAGCCCTGAAACAGATCCAGCACGACAGGTAGGCTACTAACCATGAAAGCAAAACATACAATAACACCGGTAATAAAAGCGACCGGTTGATTGCGGGTTAAGGCCGACATGCACGCGCTGATGGCAAGATATCCTCCGGCCATCAACAAGCTGCCCAGATAACCGGCTAGCACAACGCCATTGTCGGGGTTCCCCAGAACGTTGAGGGTAATCCAGAATGGAAAGGTGAAGGCTAAAGTCAGGCTGAGGAACAGCCATGCGGCAAAAAACTTACCCAAAACGGCACTCCACAAGGGAACCGGTAACGTAAAAAGTAATTCGATAACGCCCGTGCGCCGTTCTTCCGCCCATAGGCGCATGGCGATAGCGGGTGCGAAAAACAGATAAAGCCAGGGGTGAAAAACAAAGAATGGGGCAGGCGATACCATGCCGCTTTCCAGAAATCCGCCCAGATAAAATGTGCTAGCCCCTATGCTGACCAGAAAAATCACGATAAACACGAGAGCCAGAGGCGTTGTGAAATAAGCCCTGAACTCACGGCGGAAAATTGCTGCAAAGGCTCTCATGATACGCCGGTGTCTTGCAATGCGGGAGGAGTATCAGAGGCATCCGGGCGTTTGGTTAAACTCTGAAAGACTTCATCAAGACGACCCTGCTCCCGGTAAAGAGCGCGGGCCGACAAACCGTGCTGGTCCATAAGTCGGCTTATGCGCGCCATCAGATAAATGGAAGTGCTGGCCTCTCCTGCTGGCAGGATGGTGAATTGACTATCATCGCTATGGGTGGTTTCTTCAATCTCTAAAATGCCGTCAATATCATCCAGCAAATTACGAAGAGTAGAGGCTGCCGTGCGTTCAACCGTTACCGTCACTGCATGATGATAGCGTGAGCGCGCCATTAAGCCTGTAGGGGTGTCGTTGGCTATAATCTCTCCCTGATTGATGATCAGGACTCGTCCGCATAGGGCCGTTACTTCTTCAAGGGCGTGAGTTGACAATATGATGGCGCGGTGAACGGCTAACGTCTCAATGAACTCTCGTACCTCTTGTTTTTGGTTGGGGTCAAGTCCGTCGGTAGGTTCGTCCATGATGAGCACCGGCGGATTGTGAACAATGGCCATGGCCAGTGATACACGCCGGCGAAACCCTTTGGAGAGAGTATCCAGTTTGCGGTGTAACACAGACTCAAGCCCCATATGTTGAATGGCTGATTGTATGTTGGGAGAGTGTTTATCTACTCCATGTACGGCAGCGACAAAACGTAACAGTTGAAAAGGTGTCATCTCCGGCCATGCAGGCGCGCCTTCCGGCAGATAGCCAATACAACCACGGGCGGCTATGGAGTTGGCGGCTACATCATGTCCGGCAATGTGAACGGACCCGGCATCCGGCGTAAGGTAGCCTGTAATTAAACGCATGGTGGTGGTTTTGCCGGCTCCGTTGGGGCCGACAAGCCCCAAAATCTCGCCTCGGTTTACCGTAAAGCCAATGTTGGAAACAGCCCGCAGGGAGCCGAATTGTTTCGTCAGTCCCTGAACGTCAATAAGAGGGAATTGCCCGAAAACCTCTCCGGACGTCTCATTATAATTTCCCTGATAAGTATCATGAGAATCAACCGGCACACCCTCACTGCTCGCATCGCTCATGATCTCTGACCGTCCAGTTTTTTTACGTCCTGCTCCCGCATGTGTTTCCCTGTAATAGGCTAACCGATGAGGAATACTCCAACTATAAGCGCCGGATGTCAAAAGGTTCTATATAACTATATACGTTGTCCTGATGTTTTTTTATCAAGGGAGATTGTCAGTACGGAGTTGACGGTCACGAAAAAATATCAACGTCCGTTGCTATCTCTTTATGGCTGTTAAAGGAGAGGCCGGTTAAGCATCTTGCGTGTATGCCACGCTTCTGCCATTGTTGATGGGTAATGGGAAAAGAGCCGGTTATATTCCATTCGGTGCGTCAGCCTCGGCGGCCTGAGCCGGTTGTGGTGTTCGACCGGAAGGAACTGAATACCATTCTGCAACTCTATGGCCGTAAAGTTGCAACCGGAGAATGGCGTGATTACGCTCTTGACCATCAAAAAGATTTAGCCGTTTTTTCCATTTTTAGGCGCACCAGCGAAAACCCCCTTTACCGTGTGGAAAAGAGGCCCGGACTAGCCCGCCGTCAGGGCGCGTATGCCATAATAGCCGCCTCCGGACATATCCTTCGGCGCGGCCACGAACTGAGACAGGTTCTCAGAGTGCTGGAGCGTAGGAGTCTTAAATTGGTATCTTAAAAGGCTTCCGGCGTATGCCTATTCTCTGTTGCCTAAAAATTGCAACAGGAACAAAAACATGTTCAGGAAATCCAGATATAACCGCAACGCTCCCATAATGGATTTGCGTCCGGCTACTGCCGCACTGTCACCGACATAGTAAATCTCTTTGATTTTCTGGGTGTCGTAGGCTGTAAGGCCGGCGAAAATCAAAACGCCGATGGCGTTAATGGCAAACTGAAGTGCCGGAGAGGCCATGAAGATATTCACGACCATGGCAAGAATAATGCCGATCAGTCCCATAAAGAGAAATGATCCCCATGCGGTAAGGTCACGTTTTGTGGTGTATCCATAGAGGCTCAAAGCACCGAACGTTGTGGCGGTTATCAGAAATACCTGGGTAAGGCTGGTCGCCGTATAAACGGCAAACAAAATGCCGAGAGAAAGGCCCACCAGCGCAGCGTATGCATAAAACGTGCCACGGGCGGCGGGGAAGCTCATTTTATGAACCCGGAAACTCAGGAAGAAAACCATGCCGAGGGGAGCCAGGATCACGAGCCATTTCAGAGGACTATTGAACAGCACGGCACCGATCTCTGTCATCTGAAGAGCGCCCGGCGCACCGGTGAAACTCACACTAAACGTAAACCATGCGGTCAATGCCGTTATGAGTAGGCCAAGCCCCATGTGATTGTAGACGCCAAGCATATAGGCCCGTAGCCCTTCATCAATGGCAGGGCTTGCAGAAGCCCGGGCACCGGCCACCGTGTGTGTTGGTGTGCGTGGTTTATAGTCAGCCATAGTGTTTTTCCTCTTGTTCTATGTGAATTGCCGTAAAAGCATACTCCCACCTGCCGTGCAGATATGGGCTACACCTGTAATATCGGCGTTTTGGTAGAAACATTCAAGGGGAAACACGGCCAGTGCGTAAAATACGGGTAAAATACGCAATAAGGAGGTGGCGCCGGTTCTAGTTTCGCCATTCTGGCAGGCGTAAAATACGGGAAAAATACGCGTTGAGTGGGTCAGCACTGCCGCAAGGGGGCGGCCCCGCCAGAGAAAAATACGCACCGAGTAGGTGGGATTCTCTGTAATGCGTTGTATTGTAAGGATAATTTGAATTATCCTTGGTGTGGCCGCAGGATTGATAGCGTGCTTTTGTCCATTGTCCGGGGGTGACCTTGGGATTAACCTTGGGATTAGCCTTGGCGGGCCCGCAGGATAGGCATCGATTTTTGCCCTAAAACCCGCCACGTTCCCATAAGACTCCCACAAGTCCCGGAATCACGGTAATCACGCCGGCAGTGAAGGCTGTTCCCGCCAAAACAACCGGCAGGAAAACAGATAATTTGAGTTAGCCTTGCCGTGGTCGCAGAATTGATGGTGTGTTTTTGTCCATTGTGCGGGGGTGACCTTGGGATTAACCTTGGGATTAACCTTGGGATTAGCCTTGGCGGGCCCGCAGGATAGGCATCGATTTTTGCCCTAAAACCCGCCACGTTCCCACGAGTCCCAGAATCACGGTGATCACACTAGCGGTGAAGGCCGTTCCCGCCAAAACGCCCGGCAGGAAAACAAACGTCGTTTCCATAATCTCCGTCAAAACGGCCCATGCGGCTATGGTTCCGATCAGCGCTGCGATACAGGCCGTTATGAGTCCCAGAAGGCTGTATTCCAGAACGTGAGTCCAGATGATATGGCCCCGTGTTGCTCCCAGAACTTTAAGCACGACTGATTCGTACAGTCTCTTTGAATAACCTGCTGCCATGGCCCCTGCCAGCACCAGAGTACCGGCCAGCAGGGTGATACTGCTGATGACCCGCACGGCGGAGGTAAGACTGGCCAGAAGATCATTAATCTGCTCCAGAGTTTCCTTGATGCGGATAATCGTGACGTGAGGAAGGGCGGTTGCGACCCGTTTTTGAAAGGGTTCCTCATCTTGCGGGTCCATGGTGACGCTTGCCATATAACTATGGGGTGCGGCGACCAGTGAATTGGGAGAAAACACCAGAACAAAATTGATACCCAGGCCATTCCAGTTGATCTGGCGGGTGTTGGCAATGGTTGCCGTCAGCCGCCGCCCCAGCACATTGACGGTTAGCGTGTCTCCGATATCAAGGCCAAAGCCCCGGGCCAGTTCTTCATCAAGAGACACGAGAGGGGGGCCGTCATAATCTTCCGGCCACCACGACCCTCTCACCAGTGTCGAGCCTTGCGGCAGATGGCTTTCGTAAGTCAGGCCTCTGTCGCCTCGCAGCACCCATGCAACATCGGGCGGCGGGGTCAGGTTTTCGGAGGGAGTGCCGCCAAGGGAAACAATGCGTCCCCGCAACATGGGTACCCGGCTGGCCTCTACCGGCCCGCCACGGGAGACCCCGGAGAGCAGGCGTTCAAACTCGTCGAATTCATAGTTTTGCAGGCCGACAAAGAAAAATGAGGGTGCACGCTCCGGCAGTTCATTTTCCACCTGCCGGATGATGTTGCCGTCAATCATGGCGATGGTGACCAGCAATGTAAGCCCGAGGCCCAATGATAAAACCACTCCCGGCGTAGGAGCGCCGGGCCGGTGCAGGTTGGCAAGGGCCATGCGCCATGAGGGGCGTTTTAGGCGCGGGGCTTTGCGGGCGAGTTTCATAAGCGCCCATGCGGTCAGGCGCAACAGGATGAAACTGGCGCCGAGTCCCAGCACAAACCATATTGCAAACCGGCGCTCTTCGGTTAAACCGATCGCCAGAGCGACCAGAAGCGCCAGCGTACCGGCGGCAAGGGCAACATAGTGAAAGCGTGGCCAGGAGCGGTGCGTCTCGATAATGTCACGGAATAGCCGCGCCGGAGGAATGTCTCTGGCGCGGGCCAGAGGCCATACGGCAAACAGGAAAGCCACCAGAACGCCGTAAACGGCGGCCAGAAACAAAGGGGCCGGATATACGGTAATCCGGGCAGGCACCGGCAGATCGCCCACCAGCGCCGTTTGCAACAATAGCGGCGTGAGGGCTCCCAGCGCTATTCCCACGACGATACCGACCATCGCCAGCGCCATCACCTGAAGAAGATAGATCTTGAAAATCAGAGAACCGGAAGATCCCAGACATTTGAACGTTGCAATCACATCCTGACGGCCATCCACGTAGCCCCGCACGGCATTGCCGACACCGACACCACCCACCACCAGTGCCGTCAGCCCCACCAGTCCCAGAAACAGCGATATACGCTCTATAAAACGGCGCACGCCGGGGGCACCGTCGGAGCGGTCCTGAATACGCCAGCCGGCATCGGGAAAGGCCGCCTGCGTTTCTGCTGTCCAGTTTGCGATGTCGGCGACTTCCTGCTGCGTTTCCGGCAGCCGCACCCGGTAGTGCCAGTTGGCGATACTGCCCGGCCGCACCAGCCCTGTCCCGTCAAGAGCGTCCTGTCCCACCAGCAAACGGGGTCCAAGGCCAAACCCTGCCGAAAGCAGGTCCGGCTCGTGGATCAACAGGGCACGCAGTTCAACATCCGCATCCCCCAGTCTCAGCACATCGCCCGGGACGATACCAAGCCTGTCCGCTAATGTTGAAACGGCAACCGCTCCCCACAGACCCGTCGCAGGGTTCCGCTTCAGGGCGTCGTCCATGGCGAGGGGCGGGTCAAGGGTCAGCGTTCCATAAAGAGGGTAGGCATCATCCACCGCCTTGAGTTCTACCAGTGTGCGTTCATTCTGCGTTCCCGCCATGGCCCGCAGGGTCACCACCTCGGATACCGAACCGGCCTGTTCAATCCACGCCCGCTCCGTCTCATCTACCGGACGGTGGACAAGCCGTACATCTATATCACCACCCAGAATACTTTGTCCTTCCGAGGCCATTCCTTCCACCAGAGAAGATGAAACGGACCCCACCGCTGCTATCGCCGCAACACCGAGAGTCAGGCAGGCCAGAAAAATCCGGAACCCCGAAAGCCCGCTTCGTAACTCGCGCCGTGCCAGACGCAGGGCAATGCCAAATTCGTTAATCATGATTTATGAGTCACCCTGTCTTGTTTCTTTCTCGATTAGACCGTCTTTCAGATGAATCATGCGCTGACAGCGGGCCGCCAGCGCCATATCGTGGGTAATCAGAACAAGCGTCGCCTGCCGGGCCGCCTGTAATTCGAACATGAGCGACATGATTTGTGCGCCCGTTGTGCCATCCAGATTACCGGTCGGTTCATCGGCCATCAAAATGGCGGGATCACCCACAACCGCACGGGCCAACGCGACCCGTTGCTGTTCACCGCCGGATAGCTGGCTCGGGTAATGCTCTATCCGGTGCGATAGGCCGACACGGTCCAGCTCCGCACGTGCCTGCTCAAAGGCATCCGTCTCTCCGGCAAACTCGAGAGGGATGGCGACATTCTCCAGCGCCGTCATGGTAGGAGCCAGATGAAACGACTGAAAAACAATGCCGATGGATTTACGCCGTAACCGCGCAAGACCATCTTCGTCCAGCGCGCCCATATCCTGTCCCACGACGGTAATGCTCCCCGTCGTCGGACGCTCCAGCCCTGCCATCACCATCAGCAGGGTGCTTTTGCCCGAACCGCTCGGCCCCACCAGACTAACCGACTCCCCGCGGGCTACCCTGAAATCGACACCCCTCAGGATATTGACCTCGCCACCTGCACTGGGCAATGTAAGATGGACGCCATCGACAAGAATGGCGTCCTCTTTGTTTTTTGTATAAGTTGTCGTGTTCATAAGTCCAGTGTGTCACGAAAAGGAGCGTTCGAAAATGGCTAGCGGTATTTTTTACCGGCTTCGACACATATTGGTGACGTTAGGTCTTGTGACGTTGGTTCTTGCGGCAGGGGGCGTCGTGCTGGCCTTGTTGCTGGCAGATTCTCCGTCGAAGGCGACAGGGGAGAAGGTCCTGCTGGCTTTCGGAGACAGCCTTACGGCGGGTTATGGATTGCCGGCCCGGTCCGGATTTACCCGGCAACTGGAGACGGCTTTGCGGGCCAGAGGTCATAATGTGCGCATCATTAACGGTGGTGTGTCAGGGGATACGACAGCGGAAGGCCGCGCCCGCCTTGACTGGACTCTCACGCCGGATACTGACGGGGTTATTCTGGAACTGGGGGCGAATGATGCCCTGCGCGGCGTGGACCCGTCAATAACGGAAGAAAATCTGAAGGATATTCTCTCGCGTCTGGGCGCCCGCAATTTACCGGTTTTGCTTACGGGTATGTATGCGCCCCCTAATATGGGGATTTCTTACATGTTTAAATTTAACGGTATCTATTCGGACCTTGCCGATGAGTACGATGTGGTGTTTTATCCGTTTTTTCTGGAAGATGTTGCCGCCAAGCGTTCTTTGAACCTGCCCGACGGGATTCATCCCAACGCTAAGGGCGTTGAAATTATCGTGGAGAATATTGTGCCCTATGTGGAGGAACTTCTTGAACGGATACCGCCTTCCTGACATTAAAACCTGAAAGAGGAGATATTTTATGGAATACCGGACGCTGGGACGAACGGATTTGAAGGTCAGTGCCATCTGCCTTGGCACGATGACGTGGGGAGAGCAGAACAGCGAGGCCGACGGTCATGAGCAGATGGATTATGCCGTCGAGCAGGGCATTAATTTTTTTGATACGTCAGAGATGTATGCCGTTCCGCCGCGCCGTGAGACACAGGGCTCGACGGAGCGGATTATCGGAAGCTGGTTCAAGAAGACCGGTCTGCGCGATAAGATTATTCTGGCGACCAAGGTTGCAGGACGTGCGCCTTTTGACTGGTTGCGCAAGGATGGTTCGCCTACGGAGCAATCCGCCGCCCAGATCAATGAGGCTGTTGATGCCTCTCTTGAGCGGTTGCAGACGGACTATATTGATCTGTATCAGTTGCACTGGCCCGACCGCCCGATGGCGTTATTTGGCGGCAAACTGGGCTACAAGCACGTAGAAGGCGAGAGCAACCCCATTGACGGGATTCTGGAGGTTCTGGGTGATCTGGTGAAAACCGGAAAAGTGCGTCATATCGGACTTTCCAACGAGACGCCGTGGGGGACGATGAGTTTTTTGCACCATGCCGGGGTGAATGGCCGCCCGCGGGTGCAATCTATTCAAAACGCCTATAATTTTCTCAACCGGACGTTTGAGCTGGGCGGTTCGGAAATCGCCATGCGCGAACAGGTGGGGCTATTGGCCTATTCACCTCTGGCGCAGGGCTATCTGACCGGCAAATATCAGAATGGTGCCTTGCCGGAAGGCTCCCGCAAGGCACTGTTTGACCGCCTGCAACGCTATGAGACTCCGGGCACTTCCGAGGCTATAGACAGTTATCTGGCGCTGGCCAAAACACACGGTCTTGATGCCTCGCAGATGGCCAATCAGTTTGTGACGACACGGCCTTTTGTGACAAGCAACATTATCGGTGCGACCTCGATGGAGCAATTGAAACTGGCTGTAGGTTCTCATGAGATTAACCTGACAAAGGAGATAGAAAAGGAGATTGAATCGATCCATCTGCGTCAGTCTAATCCCTGCCCCTAAGGGGTTAAGTCCGTTCGTCGGGTAAACCGGGGGATTTAAGAGAGAAAATGAAAATCAGGTTTAATCTCTCCCGGTACGACGATGGGACACCCGCGGTTGTCATAACCAATGAGCACGGGGCGCACATAGAAATTAGCGAAGAGTGGGGCTTTACTACTACCGGGGATTCGCGGACTACGTCCAACCTCCTCAGAGCCCTGCCGGTAGCCTTTGAGAAGGCCGAAATTACTTCCCTGACGGGTCCTCCTGATTATGACGCCCATACGGAAGAAAAAGCCCGTCTCAAGGGTCCTGGCGATCTTTATATTACCAATGCGGCAACCATTGGCGGGCAGTCTACCGGTACTGACGGAACCTTTCCGGTTACCGAAGCGGGGCAGTGTTTTTCTCCGGACCAGTGTGTCTCAGACAAGACATAACCGCACCGCTGAGTAATCCGGATCTCATCCTTGATCAGAGGCAAGCCGGCCAGTTCATTAAAACGCTCAGTGGAATGTCCTCTAAACCCGCTAACGGCAAAGGCCCGGACAACGGAGCGCCTCATAATGGGGAGAGGAAGTAGTAAAGAAATCAGATTTTTTTATAATGACCTTTCACCGGTGCAGGTTTCAAAATCCTGCGCAGAGGCGGAAGGAAGCCCTGTCTTCATAATCCGGTCATCAAGACCCTAGACTGCGATTGGTGCCGAGATAGGAGGGGCCGGGTTAATCTTATTGGCATACCCTACAGGCTTATCCGCGTACCGTACCTCCTCTTCACCCGGCGGAGACTCAAAAGGCAATTCCTTTTGGCCGCGCCACTCATTCAGGAGTCGGTGAGCGGACTTCGTGTTATGGCCCGGAAAACGAATCCGGAAGTCTTCAAAGCGAAAATCAAAGATGTTCCTGATGCTGGGGTTCATGAACAACACCGGCAAGGGCTTGGTTTTACGTTTTAACTGTTTACGCGCTTCATCAACATGATTGCTGTAGATGTGTGTATCACCCAATGTGTGAACGAACTCGCCCGGCGCAAGATCACACACCTGCGCAATCATCGAGGTGAGCAGAGCATAGGAGGCGATGTTAAAGGGGACCCCCAGAAAGAAATCTGCAGAACGCTGATAGAGCTGGCAGGAGAGTTTGCCGTCAGAAACATAAAACTGAAAAAGGCAATGACAAGGTGGCAACTCCATCTCTTCAATTTCACTTACATTCCAGGCACTTACAACAAGGCGCCGGGAATGCGGATCCGTCCTGATCAGGGAGACAACCTGTTCAATCTGGTCAATGCTCTCGCCGTTGGCCGTGCCCCAGGATCGCCATTGATGCCCGTAGACAGGGCCCAGATTGCCATCCTCATCGGCCCATTCATCCCATATGGTAACCCCGTTTTCTTTCAGGTATCTGACATTTGTGTCGCCTTTGAGGAACCACAACAATTCATGGATGATGGATCTGACATGAAGTTTTTTTGTCGTCAGCAACGGGAACCCGTCAGCTAAATTAAACCGCATCTGACGACCAAACACACTGCGCGTACCGGTGCCGGTGCGGTCCTTCCGGTCAACACCATTCCTTAGAATGTCATCCATGAGATCAAGATACTGCCGCATGCATTCCATCATATATTTATTAAGGTTGGAATCAATAGACCCACAACCGGAAAGCCGACCTCTTCAAAAAATACTTATACACAACATTTAGCTGACGAATTTCTAACCCCATCTTATGCTTAAGTTTATCTACATCTTTTATGCACCGGGTTACACACAGGGTTATACACTGATTCGCGAAGATCAAAATATGGAAACGCTTAATCATTCTTGCTATGACCGGAGGTATGAACTTTTTCACAAGGTCAGATCTCTCTATTTACATAGTTCAGCCGGCCAGCCGGTTTGTGACAACGCGGCCTTTTGTGACAACCAACATTATCGGTGCGATCTCCATGAAGCAATTGAAACCGGCCATAGGCTCCCGTGAGATTAACCTGACGCCGGAGATAGAAAAGGAGATTGAATCGATCCATCTGCGTCAGCCTAATCCCTGCCCCTAAGGGGTCGGGTTCGTTCGTGGGGCCTGAATGCGCCGCCTGTTTACCGCTCTTGAGATTCCGGCTTCCCATACCGCCTGTCTGACAGCTCTGCAAGGCGGCGTTGAGGGGGCCCGCTGGATTGAGTCTGCGTCATTTCACATTACCTGGCGGTATATCGGCCCTGTGGAAGAGCCTGTAGCGCGGGATCTTGCAGCCGCTTTGGAAGA